>JAIPGP010000107.1 GCA_021735645.1 Candidatus Cloacimonadota bacterium | reverse complement strand
GAAATTTGAAATAGATTAGTTGATTGGTCGTAGTTCTCGCCCCACTTTCGGAGTACCGCCAGCGGTGCAAGTCCTACTTAACTGGTCAATTATCATTAAAATTCCTGCTATGAAAACAAAAAAAACAGGGGGATGCCAGTTTTATATAATAAACTGGACATTATGAACATGGTGAACCAGCTAAACGGAGTGGATAGCAAAACTAATGAGATGGATTTATCTAACTGCCACTTTGTTTAGAGGTTTTATAGAGTTTACTGGGTTTTCACTTTTATTTTGATTCAGATATTATGGTCAGATTGTCAGGAAAATAGTCCAAAAGCAATGTGGACAGGAAAATGCTTTACATAATAGAGGGAAAAAATAAATCTGAACTGTTGAGCTAAATATGAAAAGATAAGGAAATCTGATGAGAAGACTGATAATATTATTTATTGTCGTACTTGCGATGAACCTGGCTGGTGAACCAATTGATTTGAACCGGGCAACTCTGGAGGAGATATATCAATTGCCGATCAGCAGAGAGCAGGCAGAAGCTATTTATGAATACCGGACCTATACCGCATTTTTTAAAAGTATCTATGATCTGCGTCAGATCAGTGAGATAGACCAGGAGACATTGAATAAGATCAAGCCGCTGGTGCTGATCTCGCATTATGAGAATAGAGATGAAGCAGCTCTGCGTCGAGATGAAATAGCCTATTTAATAGAGCAGCTGGGCAATAGTGAAGGCATGCAGGAAGGTATGAGCGATGAGTGGGAAGATTACCTGATCACACCACGTAATGTGAACCGGCTCAGTTTTGCGAACCTGCTCAATATGCCTAATGTATCCCCCCTTGATGCCGTATATATCCGCCAGCGTATCGCCAGAGGTGATAGTATTGCAGACTATCGGGATATGCGTCAAACGGAAGGCATTTCATATTACGGAGCCTCTAATCTGAGGCATTATGTGTATTATGATGAAGATAATGAACAGGAAGAACGACTGCATTTTGATGTTCAAATGAAATATGCCGATAACCCCTACGAAGAAAATCCCGAAACAATGTATAAAGAAGCAATGATCAATCTCTTGCCTAATGGCGAAACCATGACCGGCTGTCCCCGCATCAAAGAGCAAAGCTACTGGGGCTATTTTGAAATGGATAAATATGATTTCAGTTTAATGAGCAAGCTGCGTTTCCGCTGGGGAAACCGCATTAAGGGCGGTATCATGTATAACAGTGAGCGTGGCGAACCAACTATTATGGATTTCAGTGGTCAATCAAAATATCTCGCCGAGAAACTGGGTGATAACGGCAAGTATTTTGCCAGTTATGAAGATTATCTGTTCGGTGATAATTTTTTACGAGTGATAGCAGGTCATTACCGGGCTACTTTTGGACAGGGACTAGTGATGGAGAACACGGATTTCTACAGTGCCAGAAAAACTGGTTCCGGGTTCAGCAAGCGGATTACAGGCATCACACCGGACTTATCACGCAGTCAGGAATTTAATCTGAAAGGTGTGGCTGCAGAATTTAATAATCACAGGTTTTATGGAGCACTCTTTTATTCTAATGATAAGAAAGATGCCGTGGTTTATGACAGCAATCATGATGGCGTGATAGACGAAAATGATAGTGATGTATTCAGTTATATCACCATGACACGCAGATTTGATAATGAAGAACTGGCAGAAGCTGAGGACTTCTTTAATAATTATTCCGAACCCGGAACTACTAATCCTTATGATATAGCCATGGCACCACGGGTGGACTGGCTGGAAGAGCAGACTATTGGCGGTAGATTTGCCTGGTCTCCTCTGGCAGGTACCGAGATAGGTGTCAGTGGCTACGAATCAGTTTATGATAAAGATTTTGTGGTAGATGCTGATAGTTTAACGGGCTATTTGTTCCGGTCAAGTGATGATGCTTTTGGGAAATGGAAAGACCCTGACAGCGAAATACTGGCACTATATTCTACTTCAACAGATGATTATGAGCGGAATTACCGCCGCGTGACCGGAATAGACTGGCGGACTACTATGGGTAATACTTCTCTGGAAGGTGAATATGCCGAATTGCAGGTGGATGGCAATGAGCTGAGTCTGGGAGATGATCCTGGAGCACTGGTACTAAGTACTTATTCGCAGTGGGATAATCTCTATCTGCTCATGCTTTACCGCGATTATGATCTTGATTTTGATAATCCTTATGCCAGAGGTTTTAGTGAACATCAGAAATTTGATAATACTGCTATCGATAATTATGCCTATACCTTGACAAATTCGCTGCTGAATGATCTATACACCAATCAGGCGCAGGCTCAGGCAGAGCGTGGTATATATCTGGAGACGCGTTACCGTTTTCATGAGAAATTAACCCTGTCACGGGCATATCTTGATATCTGGGAACGGAAATGTGATTCACGTAAGAGCATCAGATTCCAGGGTGAACTTGATTTCCGACCCATATATCAGCTAAGTCTCCGATTGAAGCATAAACACCAGCAGAACCGTTATGATGACGATGCGGAACGCTCTGTTTCGATCACTGATGAGACCACAGGCCGCGTGATAGCCAATCTATCAAATTTTGACCGCATTTCTCTGGAATACCGATATTTAACGGTCTGGGGACCTCCCTATACCTATTTGAGTAATGACGGAGAAATAGGTGGCAATAGCACTGCTCAAGGTTCTTCACGCAGTTTTGCAGATTATATCTGCGTTGATTATACGCATCATTTCAATGATGGGTTAAAGACGCAGGGAGCCTTTATGCTCTGGGATAGTAATGGCTTGTCACACTGGGACTGGGAAGATATGGAAATAGATTTCTTTGGCGAGGAAGGCTTTAAATTCTGGTTTAATATCACTGACCGGATATCTGATAATCTGTATCTGAGTTTAAAGTATAAATATAAGAAGTATAACACGCGTGAATACCAGTATCGAGCCTGGTGGAATGAGGCACCGGACGAAGGAGTCTGGGTGTATAATAAAGTGAAAAAAGAAATAAATACGATCAAGCTTCAGCTTGACTATAAATTTTAAGAAAACCCGGAGGATATAGATGAAGCGAATAATAATAATGAGTATGCTGGCAGCAGCAGTATTTAGTCTGAGTGCCTATTCGATACTTGATATGAATAGCGGTAATCAGGTTTTTAGAGGAAATGCCCGGCTTCTCTCCATGGGCAATGCGGGAGTATATAATCAGGGAGGATCAATCTCTCTGGCACTGAATCCGGGCTTGGCAGGATTTTTAACGGAAGGGCTGAGCCTGCAATTTAACTCAGGCACGGCAATCAATTACGAAGATAGAAGCATTCCAATGTATAACTTCTTCGACGGCTATATTGATGATGCCAATTATGTGAGTAATAGTAATGCTTTTGCTGATGTAACAGGAAATATCAGTTATCGGAAACAATTCAATGATCTGGGTATCGGAGTGCAATTAGGCTATAATCCGGTGGTAGATTTCAATAGCTGTTATCAAGAGCAGGTGCGTAATGACGGCAATACTGATGCCGGAAACTCCGGGGATAATTCTCCTGACGGCTATCCTCCGATCATCGCTCGTAACTTTCTGGATTCAAATGGCAGCCTGGGTGGACTTTATGCCGGAGCAGGAATCAGCATGAATGACCAGTTTTCGGCAGGAATCCTGATGCAGCAATTAGCCGGAGACTGGGAATATAACCGTCGGATAATGTGGACAGATATGGCAGAAGCTCTCTCAGATGATGATCTGCCGGACAGCGATATTGAGATAAGTGGCGAATTTAAAGATGCCTGGCAACTCGGCTGGGGCTTTGCATACGAACTCAATGAACGGATAGGCGTAGGATTTGCCATGCAGATGAAGAGTGAACTTGATAGAGATGTTAGCGGCAGTATTGATGGCATCACTTCAGAAGATATTTTTATTGATACTCTCACGGTTAATGGCGAACTGGACAGCCTTTACTGGCAGGATATGCTGAACGAAAAATATAATAAATATATTCTGCCCGGCAGCTACCGGATAGGTTTCAGATATCATCCCCGCAACGTGTGGAATACCTATATGAACCTTGATCTGGAATGGGTGAATTATAGTGAAGTGGACCAAAGATTTGCTGACGTGACTAATTACTATATTGGACTGGAACATCAAATTAACCAGAAATTACCTATGCGGTTTGGCTTTAACTATAAAACCAGTTATTATATCTTTGCTGATGGAGATTATGAATTTGCCCGTAAAGTTTCCATGCCGTCCTTTACGGCTGGTACTGGATTTAAATTGATGTCAGCGATTGACGTTGATTTGGGAATTGAATATTCATTAAGGAAATATGAACAGTTAGACCTTTTTATGGATGGCTATTATGATCAGGATGGATTGTGGAATGAACAGGTTCCGATGGATCGGGACTGGGATAACCCCGATCAGGTAGATGAGAGCCTGATAACACTTCAGGCAAGCTTCACCTGGCATTGGCAGGTAAAATAATGCAAAGAACTTTTTTAGGTGTACTACTGGTAATTGTCCTGACAGGAACTGCTGTGCTCATGGCAGAAGACCTGCAACTGGATATCTTGTGGACAAATGATATTCATGGTGGAATTGACCCTTATGAAGCCACGTTTATGAACCCTGATTTCCCACCTACTCTGGGTGGTGGCGGATCTCATGCCACTTATGTGAACAATATCAGAAAACTCTCAGGAGATAAACGGGATAATTTTCTTATTGATGCCGGAGATTTCTTTCAGGGTCATCCCATTGGTACTGTTACCAAGGGCAAGGCTGTGATAGACTATATGAATAAGATAGGCTATGACCTGCTGGTGCTTGGTAATCATGAATATGATATTGGCGAAGAAGAACTGAAGAAAACCCTTTCTCTGGCAGAATTCCCGATTCTTTCCTGCAATATATTTGATCGCAGTACCGGAAAACTTGTCTCCTATGCTGAACCCTACCGGATGTTTGAAAAAATGGGACTGAGGATAGCAGTGATCGGCGTAACTACTACTGATACTAAGATGATGTCATTTCCGGAGAATATCAAAAATGTTGAATTCCGGCCGGCAAAACCGGAAGTGGAAAAATACATCAAGATAGTACGGGAAAAAGAAAACGCAGATATCGTCATCCTCGTTGGTCACATGGGACTGCCTTATAGCCCGGAACCAGCTTATCAGCAGCGTTATATCGAGAAAAAGGAAGAAGAGCAGGAAGCCAGACGCTGGGGTTATGATGCCCAGGAAATTGCTCACGAAGTGCAGGGAATCGATCTTATGGTTGGCGGTCATATCCATAAAGGGATAGCTGAACCTTGGGAAGACCCTGTTACTCATACTCTGGTTGTGCAGGGATATGCTTATGGCAGCGGAATTGGACACATAACCCTCACAATTGATCCTGTAACTAAAACCGTATCAGGCTATGAATTACCCGCCATGCGTGAAGGAATGATGGTAACCATGTTTGAGGATGAATTTATCCCTGAACCTGAGATTGCAGCAGCCATTGCGGAGCAGCAGGAAATAGCTGAAGCAGGAATGGATGAGGTTATTGGAACTGCCTCTATCCATTTAACTAAAGATGGTGATGCCCAGAGTTTGATTGGAAACATGGTCTGCGATGCCATGGTCTGGGCTGGTGATGCAGACTTCTCCTTTCTCAACCTGGGAGGTATTAGAGGAGCAATCAGTAAAGGACCAATCACCTATCGTGACGTGTTTAATGTGATGCCTTTTGATAATGCCATGGTCGTTTTGGAAATAGATGGAAAATTGCTGAAAGATATCATCGAACTGCGGGTTTCCGGCAGCAGACACGGATTACGGACTTCGGGTGCAAAAATTGTCTATAGCCGCAAACGGGCTGATTTCGACAGAGTAACTGCTCTGGAGATTCAAGGTGAACCTTGGCAGGCAGATAAGATTTATAAAGTGGCTACCACTGACTTCCTTTTGCAGGGTAATGCTGGCTTGGCAATGCTGACAAAATTGCCGGAAAGTCAAATTACCATGCTGGAATCCACCTTGCGGGATAATATCGTGAATTACATAAAAAAGAATTCTCCCGTAAGTGCAAAAATTGACGATCGCTGGCAACGCGATGATGAAGCGGAGATGAGCAAAATTCTGGCAGAAGAACTGTCAAAGTTGCCATCTAAGAAGAATTAGTATAAAAAAAAGTATAAATAATTTGACTTTTGAGAGTAGTCTAATTAAATTGTATTAAATGGCTACTGTCAGACAAGGGAAGTACTTAAATTAATTTCTTTGCCCTGAGTGGGGATCCAAAATACATATAAATAAAGAGAGTAGGGTTTATGTTCAATAAAATTGGGCGATTAGACAATGAAGATGTAAAAAATCTTAAGGAATTGGTGAGTAAGTTTTATTCACAACTGGACGAAGGAAAGACAGAAAAAGTAGAGAAAGAAATCTACAAATTGGCAAATACACCGAATTACTTTATCAGAGAGCATCTGGGCACTTATTTAGCCAGAAATGAAGAAGCTGATAAAATGGAGCCTTTGGTCAAGAAAATGCTTGATCATAAATTTTATGGCATCCGGGCGACAGCCATTTTTTTCTATTTTCATCTCTATCAAGACGATCCGAATAGAGTTTTAGATATCCTGGATACAAGCTACGGTGCTACACCCTGGGAAGCAGAAAGCATAGTAAACGAGATGTGGCGTAAATATCCGGACTTGATGAAAGAAAGGATGAGTGAGTGGATACATTCGGAAGATGAAAATAAACGGGCATTGTCATTTCATGGTATGGAAAACATCAGCAACAGCGATCCCAATTTCATCATGGAATTTATCAGTAATGCCATAGACGATGATAAAATAGAAGTACAGAAAAAAATAACTCATATATTAACCCAGGTTGCCCGCAGCAACCCGATCATTGTTTTCCCCTATATCAGGGAATGGCTGGTGGAAGCTGATGAAACCCGCGTAAAAACAATCTGGGTATCAATGAAAAAACTGGCAAATATCATAGTTCAGCGTAACCGAAATGAGCAATCTCAGGAATTTGTCCTATTGACCCAGCAAACGATTGAAGACTGGAAGAATGATGAGAATGAAAAGGTGTCATATATGGGAGAAAAACTGTTCCGGATTATACGGCGATAGTATATAAAATAATCAAGGCGACGACTTTTCTATTGAGGAGTCGTTGTTTTATATTATGAAAAAATACTTCTGGATCTGGCTGATAGCTGTCTGTATGGCAGTTTTTTTATGGCTGCAAAGCATGCTGCTTTCTGAGCAGGAAGCCAGCCTGTTACTACCTATCATCTTTGAACCGCAACCGGAAAATTTGTCAAGAATTGACCTGCAAGAACCGGAAATTGAAGTCATACTGAAGACTAAAGGCGTTAACATCTTATTATTCAAGCATCAGAATATCTATTATCTCGAAGATGGCAGTAAATTAAAATATGGAATGAATTCACTACACTTGAATCCGGAAAACATTAAATGCTCTCCTAAACAGTTGGAATATATAACCGGCTTTGGTCAAAAAGTGAAAATGATTGAAATGGATCGCATCATCACACGGCAAAAACCCGTAATCCTGACCTTTTCATCAGCCACAGATGAGCAATTTTATCAGAAACAGCAATTAGATGTCAGCAGCGGAATAGTAGAAGTGAAAGGTCCGGAGAAACTGCTTGAAAAGCTGGAAGGAATTAAGACAGAAGCCGTTAGCAAACGCGATTTAAAGAATAATCAGCTGCGGGTAGCATTGATTAGCCCTTCACCGCTGATTGAAATTAAATTCCGCGAAACAGTACTCAGATTCAATAGCAGCCTGAATGCTATTAAAACAATATCTCTGATTCCAATTGCATATACCGGGAGCGAAATTCTCACCTTTTCACCACAAAGAGTTACAGCTAAAATAGAAGGTCTGGACGCTTTGATCAGTAAGATCACTAAAGAACAAATCAAGGTGGAACTGGTTGTTCCAGCGAATAGAGAAATTCTTTATGGCAGCTTGAAATTTACTCTGCCAGATAATGTAAAGCTGCTGGAATATACCCCGGAAAAAATATTACTGACCAGGACAAAAGAGTGACAGCCTCTGAAAACACATTTAAAATACTAAGCTTTGAGACATCTTGTGATGATACTTCTACGGCGGTTATTGATAATAATTATCATGTGCTCAGCAATTGCATCAGCAGCCAGTTAGTTCATGAAGAATTTGGTGGGGTTGTACCGGAATTAGCCAGCAGATTGCATTTGAAGAATATAATGTGGCTCACACGTCTTGCTCTAAAAAAAGCAGATACTTCTCTAAGTGAGATTCAGGCTATTGCCGTTTCCATCAATCCGGGACTGATAGGCTCACTCCTGGTGGGAGTATCCTTTGCCAAAAGCCTGGCTTATGCCACGCAAAAACCACTCATAGCAATTAATCACATGGTAGGTCATTTATATGCTATCAAACTGGATTATCCGGATTTAGAGCCGCCCTATCTGGCATTAGTGGCTTCTGGAGGGCATACTGAACTGGTTTATTTTTCTGCCAGACAGAAATATGAAATTATCGGTAGAACGCGGGATGATGCTGCAGGTGAAGCATTTGATAAAGCTGCTAAACTGCTCGGCCTGGGCTATCCAGGTGGTCCATTGATAGATAAATTAGCCAGGCAAGGTAATCGCAAATATATCGCTTTCCCTCGCGGTTTAGACCGTAAGGGAGATTTTGATTTCAGTTATAGCGGTTTGAAAACTTCCATTCGCACCTATTTATTGAAAACACCTCAGGAAGTTGTCCAAACCCATCAGGCAGATATTGCTGCTTCTGTTCAGGCGGCAATAGTTGATATTATGGTCAAGAAAGCAGTAAATTATGCGGTTAGTAAACAAGTCAGCCGGATTGTGGTTGCCGGGGGAGTAGCAGCTAATAGCTACCTGCGTCAGTCACTCTCCAGCCAGGGATCTAGACGGGGAATAGAAGTGTATTTTCCCTCGATTGGCTATTGTATGGATAATGCTGCCATGATCGGGGCAGCAGCAATAGATAAATTTATCAGGCAGGAATTTTCCGGTCTGGAATTAAACGCTTTTTCAACCAAAGGATTGCGGTTTGTATAATGAATTATCCAGTAATATATGTAGAAACAGAAGGTCAGTTATCTAAGTTAGCAGAAAAGCTCAGTCATTTAAGCGAGTTCGCTCTTGATCTGGAAGCGGACGTAAATTTGCACCGGTATGGCAGGAAATTATGCCTTGCCCAGTTCTGGGATGGAGATTGCTGCTGGCTGGTAGATACTACTGTATTGAATATCTCCCTTTTGAAACAGGTTATGGAAGACCCCAAAATAGTTAAAGTAATGTATTCCGCAAGCTTTGATGCCAGTTTACTGGCTGACCTGGCAGACATTGAATTAACGGGGCTCATGGATTTACAGGTATGTGGGAATTTGCTGGGTATGGGCAAGCGTTCTCTAAAGCACTTTATCAAAGAACTGTTTGATCTTGATCTGGAGAAAGACCTGCAAACCTCCGACTGGTTCAGGCGACCATTAACTTCAGAACAGATCAAATATGCTTCTCTGGATGTTCGCTATCTGCTGGAAGCCCGGGAAATACTCATGCCCAAACTGCAGGCTGGAGATTTGCTGGAACAAGTCTGGGATGCCTGTCATAAGGTGGAACAGAGCAGATTTCAGGAAGTGGAAAATCCCCATTTACGAGTTAGAAACTCTGCTCATCTTACACCTTATCAGAGAATCTTTCTGAAAGAATTTTATGAGGTGAGAGATAAAATTGCCTGTGAGTGGGACGCCCCTTCCTACCGCGTCTTTCGTAGTTATCAATTGATTCATCTGGTCAAAAATCCACCCCATACAATGGCAGATTTTGAACAGCTGAATTTCTTCGATGAAAAACTTTCTGACTATAAATCTGATTTTCTGGCTGCTACTTTGAAAGCTCAGCAAAAAATTATGGATAAAAGCTCACTGGTAAAAAAAGAAGTTATAGAATTACGGCATCTTCTACATAAGCATCCTGAACTTTCCGGTAAAGAGAATTCTACTAATAAGAGAATTCAAAGGTTCATCAGGAATTTTAATCCTGACAAAACGATTCAAGGATTGGGCAGAACAGGTCTTGTTTTTGAATTTAGCGGAAAAGAACCAGGACCTGCAGTACTTTTTCGGGCAGCAATGGATGGTGTTATTGGTAAAGAGACAGCAGATATTCCCTGGGTATCCCGCGAAAAGAAAGTAGCCCATTTATTTGGTAATGATGGTCATGTCGCAATTTTATCCGGGTTGGCTGCCAGGTTATATGAAACTGAGCTGAAAAAGGGGAAAGTGATGCTGGTCTTTCAGTCAGCTTCCGAAAATGGCAAAGGTGCCCTGAAAATGGTCACTGATAAAAGATCTCAGCAGATACAGGCAGATTACAGCTTTGCCCTCCAAAACCTGCCCGGCTTCCCGGAAAATAGTATTATTATTTCCGATAACGGATTTTGCTCCGCATCTACTGGCTTGCTCATCAAGCTCAGAAAGGAAAATCCCCAGCAGGAATCGGGAAATAGTTTAGATTTTTCCCATGCCTGCGGCGAAATTATCAGTAATATCCCGCTTATCTGCACTGATGACGATACCCAATCCAAAGCTTCTATTATCTATATACAGATGGGTAAACAAAATTTTGTCAATCCGCCTGATCAGGCAGAAATCAGAATTAGACTAAGAAGCATGAATGATGAGAGTCTGGAAGAAATCAAATCATCTGCTCTGGAATATATCCACAAGATTAGTCTGGAACACAATCTGGAATTCTTTCATAGTTTTATCGAGTCATTTCCCGGCATGGAATCTTCTAAAGATGCTATTGATATTATTAAATCTGTCTGCAGTTCGCAGGACAGCGAATTGATCACCAGACAAACTGCCTTCCACTGGTCAGATGACTTTGGCCATTTTGCTCAGATTTCGGCTATTGCCATGTTTGGTATTGGAGCAGGAGTGGATCATCCTCAGCGAGGTTCAATGCATTATGACTTTCCTGATGCCCTGATCGAACCTGCTATAGATTTTTTGCTGGGGATTGTTTCTGAACTGGAATTGTTTTAGTTTACATTATCAAATAAATAATAATAGTTAGATACTTTTATCAAAAAGATAAGATAAACCAGCCAGCTCTTGTAACGGTATTGCTGGCTAAATCTTTTTATAACAATACTTTCTGATCTATTGGAATGTTTGGCTCTATTCTTGCAATTACATATTACCGTAATCAGTATTATTCAGGAGGTAAAAATGAAGAAGATGATTATCACCTTAGTTCTCTTATCAGCTTTGGCAGCAGGACTTCAGGCAAAAATCCTGGAAACTGATACTCCCGCCTTCCTGAACCAGTACAATAAGCAAGAGCTTTATGCCACCGATAACCAGGCTGCCATGGATTATGGACAAAACTATTATCGGAAAAATTCTTGTCATCAGTTTAATATTGCTGCCGGTTCCTCGCTTAATCTTGATAAAGTAAACGCCAATGTGAAAGTGATTACCTGGGACAAAAATTACGCTGAAATAGAGATCATGAAAACTTCTACACTATCAGCTAATGATCTGGAAAACATGGAAGTGCTCATCAGTAATAACGGGAATCTGACGGTGAGTACCTGTTGCAGCAGTCCGGATAATTGTACAATTATTAATCTTAAGATAAAATTACCTGCCGGTGTAGCTTTAGGAGAAGTCAAAAAGCTTCAGGGTAATTTAAGTTTAAAGAAATTTGATCATGGCATAACGCTATGTAGATGAAATCCCCCGAAACACCGGGATATCTGCTCCATTCTGGTATCCCGGGCTCTTTCTCATACAGTGAGTACAAAAATGGCATCTGATCCAGATGCCATTTTTCTTTATCCCATTTTGTGCAGTTGTACCTTACCAATAATATTCTGTCACTTTTTGGCAGAAACTGGCATCCCCCCGAAATTAATAAATTTCCGTAACTTAGTTAGACGTGCACCGCCGGGTATTTCCAGGTGGGGCGCAGATAACGACCACTATCAACCGATTCCAGCTCGATTTAACCCATTGTGCAGTAGACTTTTGCAAAGAGTGCTAAGGTTCTGAGTGCAGATAAGTTAGAAAATGATCAGTGAATATTTTTTATATTTATTATCATTTTCTATCTTATTCTGTGCCAGAAACTTGGTGCTATTTGTGAAATCCT
>JAIPGP010000106.1 GCA_021735645.1 Candidatus Cloacimonadota bacterium | reverse complement strand
GCAACAAGTTTATTTTCAGGGGCTGGGTGGTAACGGTCGTTATCTGCGCCCCACCTGGAAATACCCGGCGGTGCACGGCTAACTTAGCTGCGTAAATCTTTTTAATTCCGGGAGGATGATAGAATAACAGGGAATACAGGCATCACCCTGTTTTTTTTTGTTTTTGTATCAGGAACTTTTATGATAATTGACCAGATAAGTTGGACTTGCACCGCTGGTGGTACTCCGCAAGTGGGGCGAGAACTACGAGCAGTTATCATTGGCAATCTATTTTTTTTATCGCAACAAGTTAATTTTCAGGGATGGGTGGTAACGGTCGTTATCTGCGCCCCACCTGGAAATACCCGGCGGTGCACGGCTAACTTAGCTGCGGAAATCTTTCTAATTCCGGGGGGATGACAGAATAACAGGGAATACAGGCATCACCCTGTTTTTTTTTGTTTTTGTATCAGGAACTTTTTTAGATAATTGACCAGATAAGTGGGACTTGCACCGCTGGTGGTACTCCGCAAGTGGGGCGAGAACTACGAGCAGTTATCATTGGCAATCTATGTTTTTTATCGCAACAAGTTTATTTTCAGGGGCTGGGTGGTAGCGGTCGTTATCTGCGCCCCACCTGGAAATACCCGGCGGTGCACGGCTAACTTAGCTGCGTAAATCTTTTTAATTCCGGGGGGATGACAGCTTTCAGGATATTTGTTGACATGTTTAATGATTTAAATGGTATCAGGTTTAGTGATTCAGATGCTGAATTTGTATTGGATTGACTTAATTGGCAATAAATTTGATAATATGCATTAATTGGATCAACCATCCGGAAGGTCTATCGACCATCCGGTTTTATTTGAGAGGAAATGCATATCAGGAGGAATAATGAGAATTAGAAGATTTGTTTTAGGGGTAATTGTGTTTTTATCAGTACTGGTGGGGTGTACTGAGAAGATTAGTGATCCGGGAGATGATGTGGTGGGGATTGAGCTTACTAATCCTGGGGAGGGTGATTTATTGAATGGGATTGTTACTCTCAGGGCTGAGGTGATGGAGCGATCAGAGGTTAGTCAGGTGGAGTTTTTTATTGATGGAGATACTCTGGGAATTGATACTGAAGCTCCTTATGAAGTGGAGTGGAATACTGAGACTGCTGTCAATGACATTCACTCTTTGGTGTGCAGGGGGATATTGGAAAATAGTGAGGAAGTTTTTGCTGATACGCTATTAGTCACTGTACGGAATCTGCTATTTACGGTAAATTATATTGATTGGTTGGAAGAGGACGATACGAGCTATGTTTATGTATCTGATCATGAGGGTAATATTCTGGGCGAAGCCGGCTGGACTGGGAATGGCATAATTGAAGTGGAGCATTCACCTGTTAATGGGCTTATACCGGAACGAGTTACTGTGACGATTGTACATAACTTTTCAGTTTTAAGTACTTTTTTTGCTATACCTAAGGGTTCTGTATGGACTTATAAAGATGATAATCTGCCAGTGGATTCCCACCCTGTAATATTAGATTTTCAGAATGTACCAGAAAATGAAGGTTACTTACTCTCAAGTCTGTGGCAGGCATCGTTATCAAATTCAAGTCTTGGTGAATCACGAACACTTTATTTTCCTGAGGGTCCATCTGATCTATATATAAGACTTAAAACTGAGGAATTTGGTAATAAATATAAATGGGTTTATGATATTACTGGTGATAGTTGTGAAGTTGATCTGGCTGAGATGAGTAATACAGATTCTACAATAATAGAACTGGATTATGTTCCTGATGATCTTAGTTACTCTCTCATAGGTTATCCCATACCTGGTAGCCATAAAACAAATTCAGGATATTATCTTGATTTTAATCTTGGTTATGATTCTGTTACGAGTTCTATTACCTTGAGATATCCTCCGGATGATTTCACTGATTACAAGACAGATATTACTTTTTATGATGGTAACGACCATAACACAAGCTGGTCTGAGACGTTTTATGGTGCTATCCCGGAATCTGTCAGCAGGTATGAGGTGGAATATGATCTTATCAGTAATGAGCCGGATAATTTTATAATGCAGGTTACAGGAGATTGCGATAAAGTCACTATTCAATGGTATAGCTCTGAAAGCGAGGTATATTGGAATGTAACTGGTCCACCCGATTATTTTGATTTTACATTTCCCACCCCTCCGGTTTCTGTTTTTGAAAATATGCCAGATCTGGATATGGGCATGATGGAGATGTATTTTGTGACATTGATTAATTATTCACCATGTGAATCTTATGATGAGGTAATATATCTCAATTTTAACTCAGATGAATATTTCTATGATGCCATATATGGCTATCGCTCCAGAAAAATATATTTTGGCACGAATAAAGAATTACTGAACAGACAAATTGATGCGGAGGGATATAAGATATTTTTTGATGAACGGGAGGATGAGCTTTTAAGGAAGCGATTGGGAAGATAATGTGAACGCAGTGAACATTGTTAACGAGGTTTGAGGTTTTTGAGGTCAACCATCCGGTTTTGGTTCTGGAATCTGTAAGAGCTAGATATAATATTGATGGCGGATAGAAGTAGCTTGACAGGGAAATCATTATCAAAATGATAAGCATGGTTAGAGAGTTTTATCTTTTTTATAATATTTTGTGTATAGAGTTCGTAACCAAGTGGGAGTTAAGTTAGATTTATTTAATGATTTAGCATTATAGATGGCGACTGGTACGGGGATTGCATAAGAAAAGGGTAAGAAATTTAACTCGGAGGTTAGAAAGATGAAAAATTTAGTAATTTTACTGGTGGCAATAATGCTAAGCAGCATGCTATTTTGCCAGGACTTAGACGTGGAAGTGGAAGAAGCTCAATTAAAGAGCAAAGAAGCCCAGATGAAGGCACAAGAAATGATCAACCAGATGAAAGAAGACGGTGAGACTGATATCACCGTAAATGTGACAGTAGAAGATGATGGAGACAAGATAGTGATCTCAACATCTGGAGACAGCAAAATGGACAAACCATTTATTGGAATCACATATTCAGATATGACATTGGGCGATGCAGCAGAGATTGGTTATGAGTATTTTTATGGCATCCAGATTGACACCGTGGTGCCTAATAGCCCTGCTTACTATTATAAGTTACGCACAGACGACGTATTAATGGCGATCAATGATGATAAGATTACCCAGAAAGATGAATTAGGCAAAATTATATCATTTTATAGAGTAGGCGAGAAAGTTACTTTATCAATTTTCCGTAAGGGTGAAGTAATCAAGCAGGAATTTGCCTTTGGTACCAGAAACCTGGTATATGGTCTGGAAGGTAATATAGTTGAGGACTATACAAAGACAAAAGAAATGAAAGAGATAATAAAAAAGAAACATAGGAAAGATTACGGTGAAGGCACAATAGCCTGGATGCCAATCTGGTACACTCCGGAAGTAGAAGACGTGAATATGATAATGGAAAGTTATGGTTTTGAAAAAGATGTTTATTCAGAAGACGGCTTATTCCTGAATGGTATCGCTTTGAAGGGTAATATAGGAAAAGGCTGGTTAATAGGTGGACAATATACAGAATACTTTGACAAGAAAACATCTAGCCATTTATGGAAACATAATATCAGCAATCTTAATGATTCTACCTTAGTTTCCAGCGAGGCAAAGTACTGGATCCGCTACGGTGGACTATCTTTTGACAAACGCTTTGTAATAGGAAGTTTTTATAGTGAAATCGGCTGCATGTTTACCTGGGGCATGAATGAGATCAAAGTTTGTCAGGAAGTAGCAGGAGATGTACCAAATTTTGACTTTGAGGGTGACTTAACATTGGAGCAATATCTTGATGAATATTACAATGTATCCAGCAGTTTGAATTTAAAGAATTATGGATTTTTAGCAGAGCCCCGTATATCATTGGGCGTGCGAGTAAATGACTGGCTGAGCTTTAAAGCTGAAGCCGCATATTTATACAGCGTATCCATGTCTGGCTGGGATGCACAGGCAAATGGCACTGATATAAATTTAACCAATAAACCAGACACAAACATGGATGGATTGACCTTATCATTTGGTCCCTGGTTCGGATTTTAGAAAGTCCAGCCAATAATCCAGCCAGATGGTTTCGGGGGTAAGGAATGTTTGGCGGAATATTTGAGAAAGCAATAACAGCAACGATTTCCCTTGGTATGATGCTCTTTTCATCATACCAGGGGAATACTCCTTCATTTGCCCAGTCACGGGCATTTTCGCGTAGTAATCAGATCACAGTGCAGGCAACCTTAGAAAATGCCTTTAACGAGGATTTTCGGCAGATACTGCAATCTGGTCATAGTGTAGCCATAGATTTCACCTTAACCCTGCGCAGTCAGCAAAGTACAGAAATCATAAGTTTTCAGCATATAGCAATCTATGATCCTTTACTTTGCACCTGGGAATTGACGTGTGAGGAGAAGAATAACAGGACATTTACGATAGATTCCTGGAATGAATTTGCCAATGCAAATTCTGATTTTCATTTCCAGAAAACGCATGATATGGAAACCCCTATCGAGGTAAATCTGGTAGCAAGTTTGCCTACAGTAACAATGGGTCAAAATAATAAATCTTTTGACCTGATGATATTCTGGAACTATCATAAACCATATTGTAATGTGATAATACTATAAACGAGCGGCAATGAAATTCAGATTTGGCTTACGGACAATAGTAGTACTACTTTACCTGGCGTTATTTACGGCAGGTCTGGTATTGATCTATGAGTATCAGGAGAGCAAGCGTAATGAGCTTTATGAGGAGATTACGAGCCTGAATTTAAATGAGTTCATGGGAAAAATAGCCGCGGAACATCCTGAGCATGCGGAAGATGCGAGGTCATTACTTTGTCATTTAAATGAGATAAAAGCAACCATAGAGATGGGCAACCGGCATACGGCAGTTTATTCTGCTTTTTACCTGATATTAGTGCTGGTATTATCTTTGACGCTTTTTTTATGGGCAATATATACCTTAACCAATCCTCTGGCAAAATTTAGTAAAGCAGCCACTGAAATAGCCAGGGGAAATTTTGATATTCAATTAAAAGAGAGCGGCACCTGGGAATTGAAAGATGCTCAGAAATCATTTAATTTGATGAGCACTCAACTTCAGAAGACACAGGAGAAGCTTTTGGAAGCTGAGAAGCTATCTATCTGGAAGCAATTTTCCAGAATGCTGGCTCATGAGATAAAGAATCCATTAACGCCCATCAGACTTTCGCTGGAGCGCTTAATTGAGAAGAAACACAGTGAAAAGTTTGAAGAGGTATTTGACAGGTGCACCTCAATAATCAGTCAGGAAGTAGAAAATCTGCAAGCTCTGGCGAGCAACTTTTCAAATTTTGCAAAAGATGTGCCGATTAACCAGAAAAGATTCCATATTCTGGAACAGATACGGGGAATCACGCGGTCTTATGATGACCGGGTAGAAATAATAATAACAGGTGAAGATTTCGCAATAGAATTTGACATGATGCATTTTTATCAAATATTAACAAATGTATTTCAGAATGCAATTGATGCAGCAGGGCAAGGTGAAAAGCTGGAATTGAGACTTGATAGTACACAGAGGAGTCTGGAAATCAGGGATCATGGACCAGGTATTGAGCCAGAAGACATCAATAAAATATTTGAGCCATATTTTACGAAGAAGAAAAAAGGTATAGGCTTAGGACTTGCACTGGTGAAGAAGCTGACAAATATAAATCATGCTGAGATAAACGTGACCTCGCAGCCGGGTGAAGGCAGCAGTTTTATCATTAAATTTAGTGAAGTGAAAGCAATCATAGGAGGTAATAATGAAAATAATGATCATTGACGATGAATATAATATTTGTATGAGTTTGAAGGACATTCTGGAAGATGAAGGATATCAGGTGGAAACCTGTATGGAGTCAAAAAGGGCGTTAGCAGAAGTGAAAACATTCCGCCCAGCCTTGATCCTGCTTGATGTGCGACTTGATTATTACAACGGTTTAGACTTGCTCAAAGAATTTAAGGAAGCATTGCCTAATATCCAGGTAATCATGATTTCTGGTCATAGTGGTATTCAGGAAGCAGTGACGGCAATCCAATCAGGAGCTTTGGATTTTCTGGAGAAACCGCTTTCACTACATAAAGTGAGAATAGCGGTGCAGAATGCCATAAAGCTTTTAACGGTAAATCAAAGCTATAACCGGCTGAAAGAAGAAGTAGATAAAAAATATGAGATAATAGGTAACAGCGTGATCATCAATCAGGTTCGCAAGCTGATCAGCCGGGTAGCACCTACAGAAGCGAAAGTATTGATCCGTGGAGAAAGCGGGACCGGAAAGGAATTGATAGCTTATGGGATCCATAATCAGAGTAACCGTAAGCTGGGACCCTTTATCAAATTCAATTCAGCAGCCATTCCCAATGAACTAATAGAATCTGAACTTTTTGGCTATGAAAAGGGGGCATTTACAGGTGCTAATAAATCAAAACCGGGGAAAGTGGAAGAGGCAGATGGCGGGACGCTATTTTTTGATGAGATTGGAGATATGAATTTGAAGGCACAGGCAAAAATATTGCGCTTGATCCAGGAAGGCGAATTTGAGAGATTAGGAGATAATAAAGTCAGGAAAATAGATATCAGGATATTAGCAGCAACCCATCGTAATCTGGAAGAAATGGTGCAAACCGGCGAATTCAGGGAAGACCTTTATTACCGCTTGAATGTACTACCTATCGAATCTCCTTCTCTGCGTGAACGTCCGGAAGATATTCCTGTATTGCTCAATCATTTTTCAGTTCAGATAGCCCAGGAACAAGGCGTGAATACCAAGAGTTTTTCTACTGATGCCGAAATCAGTATTGCGGGTAAAACCTTTCCGGGTAATGTTCGTCAGCTTCGTAATCTGGTAGAACGGCTTTATGTGATGGTGGACACTTTGGAAATAACTAGCTCTGACCTTGAGATGATATTTAATAAGAAAGAAGAAACTGATTTCTGGAATGAGACTATTGACTTTAAGGAAAAGAAAAGGCAATTTGAAATTAAATATTTGACAAATCAAATAAGGCTGCATAATAATAACCTGTCACAGTCAGCCCGGGCATTGGGTTTGCAGGTGAGTAATCTATCCAGAAAGATTAAAGAACTGAATCTGGAAATAAATTAGAGGAGCTACTAATGCGCAGTAAATGGTATGGTTTGGGATGCTTGACATCCATTGTGCTGGTTATCATTGTTGTAATACTGGTTTTTCATGGAGCCAGTAATTATTTCACAAAATATACCGGGGAAAAGAAAAAGGTGGCAGATAATACCTGGCTGATACTGACACTTGATAAAGAGGTCAAGGAATTCACCGAAATATCAGAGGATTTCTGGGGTAGTGAAAGCAAATCTGCCCATAACTATATCCAGGCGATAGATAGAGCTGCCACAGACAGTAAGATCACTGGGATTATTTTATGTCCGCAGTATTTTACAGCCGGATATGCTACTTTAAACCAGTTAATGGACTCTTTGAATAATTTCAAAGCCAGTGGGAAACCAGTATATGCCTATCTGAACTCGGTAACTAACCGCGGTTATTACATTGCCTCGGTTGCAGATCAGATATATCTGAATCCCTCATCTTCAGCCGGTATACTGCTGACAGGAATTGGCGGTCATATACTTTATTATGAACAACTACTGGAAAAACTGGGTATTGAAATGCAGGTGATCCACGCCGGTAAATATAAGGCAGCTGGTGAACAGTTTGTTCGCAACGAGATGTCACCGGAATTCAGAGAGAACCTGACAAGTTTATACAGTGACATGTATCAGGAAATGCTAAGCACCATAGCCAGGAACCGCGGGATAGAGACCAAAGACCTGGCAAATATTTACGAAGAAAGGGATAATATCTGGATCAATGGACAAAACAGTCTGAAAACGGGTCTGGTAGATGAATTAACCCAGTATCAGGAACTTCTGGACAGGAATAATATTAAGAAAACTAATCAGTTGGTAATAAATGATTATCCATTACCGCCTCTTATGCAGCCGGATAGTAAAATTGCAGTCTTATATGCCGAGGGCAATATCACAGCTCAGGCAGAACCGGCAATTGATGTTATAACCTCAGCAAAACTAATCCGGCAGCTTGATGAACTGGAAAGTAACCCAAAGATCAAGGGAATTGTTCTACGGATCAATAGTCCTGGTGGAAGTGCTTTGGAATCTGATATCATTCTGAGTAAACTGCTGAAAGTTCAAAGGTCGAAACCTCTGGTGGTATCTATGGGAAGCGTAGCAGCTTCCGGAGGATATTACATAGCCTGTGGAGCAGATTACATTTATGCTGATCCAATGACTATTACAGGTTCTATTGGGGTAGTATCCATCTTTCCTAATCTGAATAAAATGGGAGATAAAATCGGTGTGAATTCCAGCAGCATAAAATATGGTAAATATTCTGATATATTGAATCCCTGGGATAGACCTTCTTCCTCAGAATTAGCAGCGATGGAAGCTTCCATGATGGAGATTTATGATGAATTTAAAAGTCATGTAGCATCTGGAAGAAATATGACCCTTAATCAGGTGGAAAGCATAGCTCAGGGCAGAGTCTGGAGCAGCTTACAGGCAAAAAATAATGGCTTGATAGATGAAGTAGGCAATTTAGGTGAGGCAGTGAAAAAAGCTGCTGAAATCGCTGGTGTTTCCAAATACGCTACAGTATATTATCCTGAACAGAAATCACTGATGGACTATTTCTTGAAAGAATACTTTAATATTGAAATGGCAACCCAGGTACTGGCTGGAAAAATCGATTACCTTGATATAATCAAGGAACTGAATTTCCTGCAGGCACTTAGAACAGATCCTAGACAAACTTATTGTCCGGTAACTGTTGATTAAAATAGATTAAGAGGTAAATAAAGAAAGGCGTCATATGACGCCTTTTTTATTTTCAATCAACTAATTTCAGTGGCACCCCATAGGGGAATCGAACCCCTGTTTCAGGACTGAGAATCCCGCGTCCTTGGCCACTAGACGAATGGGGCACTCATTAAGTTTGGACATAATTTTGAGGCACAAATATCCGTCAAGCAAATTATCCAGTTGCTGGTAGTATGCTTTAGAGAAATTCGCAAATAGAATAATTATGTGCCAATTGAAATATTATTACTGATATGTTTGCAAATGGAAAATAATCCGCATCTCATGATTTTGAACTGGAATCATAATCAGCTGGCAATTCATTGTACAATACAAGTTGATTAATATAGTAGAAAATAATCTAATTAGGCTATATTAATTTTTTCTATTTGTGTAAATTGTTGTATATTTGTAGTTTAGGTAGAAAGACGAATCCAGATAATAAAAAAAAGTTACTTTAGCATTTTTTTTTGTTGACAACAGATAGAACAAATAAAATTATTAAACTGCCGGATTTAAAATATGTTTTAAGGAGTAGAAAGTTGCAATTAAAAAGGAAGTATGAAAATCAGACGCGTCAGACAATAGTCAAGTGCGCAGCCAGACTCTTTGCTGATAACGGCTTTCATGGGACAGGAGTCCGTGAAATCGTAGACAAGGCAGGAGTAGCCCTGAATTCCGTAAATTACTACTTTGGTAGTAAGGACAACCTTTTTCTGGAAACAATTAAATTTGTACTGAAAGAGAAGATTCAGTTTGATGTATTGTTTTTACAGGAAGATGAAGTAATCCCTGAAAAACCTCAGGCACTATCAAATTTTGTGAATGAGAAAATCATGGGTATTTTTGACATTTTTTATGGCACGAATCGCCGCTACTGGTATGCTGATTTAGTATTGAGAGCATTCCAGGAAGAAGTACCAGGATCACTTGAAGTGGCAATGACCTATATCAGTATAGTATTTGACAGATTTGGAGAAGTATATCCTATCGCAAAAGGTAAAATGGATGCTGTTGATTATTATAGCTGGATGACCAGATTGTGGTACAGCATTCTGGGATTTGCCACCTGGCGTAATACTTTTGGTAAAGAACTTGATTTCGTAGGATTTGCTGAGAATGCAGATCGTGATGCATATGTAGTTGAATATTCAAAAACTATAACTGCAAATGCAATAAAGGAATTAGGTTTACCGGCAGCAAAATAGTCATTGACTAATTAATATTCAAAAAATACGGATTGGGAGAATAATGATTTTCCCAATCCTTTTTTTATTAATATAAAAACTCGTAAAGAGTATTTGCCTGATGTTGATTACTTCTTATTAATATATTCCTGTAATCCGCTTTTAAAGATTTGCATCGCTTTCTGCAGGTCTCTGGAATTTAAAATATAAGCAATTCTCACTTCATCTTTTCCTAAACCGGGAGTACCATAAAAACCAGCTGCCGGGGACACCATCACTGTTTCATTATTAAGAGAATAATCTGTGAGCAGCCATTTAACAAAGTCTTCTGCATCGTCAACAGGCAGCTTGGCAATAATATAAAAAGCACCTTTTGGTTTAACGCAGATCACATCATCAATTTCCTGCAGAGCATTATATACGAGATCGCGTCTGGCTTGATATTCGGTAAGTATCACGTCAAAATATTCTTTCTGCAAAGAAAGGCAGGCATTCGCAGCATACTGTTCGAGGGTCGGTGGACATAATCTTGCCTGGGCAAATTTCATGAGGGCAGCCATTAATTCAGTATTATGAGAGATAATGCTGCCGATTCTGGCACCACAGGCACTATAGCGTTTGGAAATGGAATCCACAACAATAGCTCTGTCACTTATTTCGGGCAGATTCATAATACTGGTATGCACCTCACCATCATAGATAAATTCGCGATAGACTTCATCTGATATAAGGAAGAGGTCATGCTTGATGACCAGTTCTGCCAGACGCTGCAGATCAGCTTTAGAATACACAGCCCCAGTAGGATTACCTGGGTTGCAGATCATTATTGCTCTGGTTCTGCTGTTGATAATGTTTTCGATTTCCTGATTTGATGGCAGAGCAAACCCATTTTCAGCTTTGGTTGTCAGGGGAGCAATTTTCACACCGACCCAGGTGGCAAAACCATTGTAGTTTGTGTAATACGGTTCGGGAATAATGATCTCATCATCAGGATTACCAACTGCCAGCATAGCCAAAAAGCAGGCTTCAGAACCAGCAGTTGTTACTATGATCTCGTTTTCATTAATATCTATAGCATAACGGCTATAGTATTTCACCAGATTCCTGCGGTAGAATTCCAGACCCTGGGAAGGACCGTAAGCCAGGATTTTCTGGTCAAATTGGGCATAAACTTTCATCATTTCGGGCGGAGTTTCAATATCCGGCTGCCCGATATTAAGATGATAAACGTGTATTCCGGCAGCTTTAGCTGAATCCGCCAGTGGAACAAGCTTCCTGATTGGTGATGCCTGAATATTCAAAGCTCTGTTTGATAATTGCATAACATACCTCACTAATATATTTTTGTACATCCCAAAAAGCTGTGATTTTCTGTCAAAGCATTTTATTCTCTGTCTGGCATCCCCCCGAAATTAAAAAAATAGCTGACTTCCAAAATGCCCTGAAAGGGCATAACTTTAATAGCCATGGGTTTCAACCGATGGATTCAAAATCACATGAAATCCTCACCCCCTGCCGTCTTTGACTTCGTCGAAAACGGCAGGGGGTGGGGTAAATTGGTTTCTTTATTTTCCAAGGGTGCAACCCATGGCTAGTATAGTGTGACCCTTTCAGGTAAAGAATAATTTCAAGAAAATTAACCTGTAAATCTATAATTATTAGTATGATATGAGACAATATCATTCCAATAACAGGGGGGATGCCAGATTTTATTCTCTGTTGGCATCCCTCCGGAATTAAACACTTTCTGCAGCTAAGTCATACGTGCAGCGCTGGGTATTTCCTGGTCCATCCTTCGCTTACGCTGCACAAGGCTACGACACGGTCTACGAGGGGCGCAGATGACAACCATTATCAGCAGATTCCAGCATGATATATTTCTCTGATTGAAATTTGGAATAGATTAGCTGATTAGTCGTAGTTCTCGCCCCACTTCCGGAGTACCGTTAGCAGTGCAAGTTCAACTTAACCCATATTATACAGTAGGATTTCACAAATAGCACCAAGTTTCTGGCACAGAATAAGATAGAAAATGATAATAAATATAAAAAATATTCACTGATCATTTTCTAACTTCTCTGTACTCATCCCGATAGATCGGGATTAGCACTCTATGCAA
>JAIPGP010000105.1 GCA_021735645.1 Candidatus Cloacimonadota bacterium | reverse complement strand
ACTATTAGTAGTGAAGTAATAGCTTGGGTAAAATCAAGGAATGATAAAAAGTGTTATATAAATTGGCATTTCACAACAGCGGACTCCAGAATCAAGTTGAAGAGATTATATCCGTCAATTGTGCCTTGACAAGACACTATTATAAAAAGTGGCTGAAGCCACTCAACATCTATTTTTTTTTCGCTTTCCACCAGATTAAAAAAAACCCGGTGTTAGTGAGAGTGTGTAAATATCAATAATAAAACACACCTAACCTTTGTATGTTCTGTAACAGGTTCTCAGCATAGGATTTTAAGTTAGAGAGTATGAGAATAGTTTTGTACTTAAAAGACTCAGTAAATAATCGACTTGCCTGTATCCTGTCTGACTTCTACTACATTTCAGAAAATATATCGCAGGAAAAAATAAAAAGGGCAGGCATAAAATGCCTGCCCCTTAGGTTAATTAGTTCCGAGTATCGAGCCTCGTACTACTTCATTAATACCATTTTGTTTGTTACTGTATTTCCACCTGATTGCAGGCGATAGAAATACATGCCGCTGGCTACCTGGCTGCCACTATTGGCGGTGCCATTCCAGCTTACATTATAGACTCCGGCTGTTAAGCTTTCTGCTACCAGCGTAGCTATCTTCTGTCCGCTGATATTATATATATTTAAAGTCGTGTATCCAGCATCTGTGATAGCAAAACTGATCGTGGTCACTGGATTGAAAGGATTAGGATAATTGCTTAATGTCATAGCTGCAGGAGTGATACCATCTTCTGGTGCATCTGTTGTGGTTTCAGGATTGATCACGAAGTCAGCAGTTCCTGTAGTAGTCATGTTCACAGGTTCTTCATCACTTTCATATAGTACCTTAGTGGCAATACCAGTCAGGTTTCCTGTAGGAAGACCATCTACCAGATAATAACCATCATTATTAGTAACAGCATATCCGAGGACAGTTTCGTTTTCATTCAGGATCACTACATTGGCATTGGCAACTGGATCACCATTATCATTAAGTACATAGCCATTTGCCTGATAAATACCATTAGTTTCCGGCACGATCAGATCAAAATCTATATTTGCAACATTACCAAGTGCATGTACATTTTCTGCATCCTGAAAATCTATTACTCCAGGATAATAAGTTGGAACACTATTATATTCATAAGCCAGGATGTAATAATCCCCTTCGGGCAGGTTTTCCAGGATGTAATTTCCAAACATATCAGTTACACAGGCAGCTTCCCAATGATTTCCACCACCAGCAACTGCTGCTACCAATACAGGATTTTCCGGAACTGCACCATCAACTGTGATAGTACCGGAGATACTGTTATCATAATCTTCCTGCATTGCGAGGTCAAAATCTATTCCGCTGATATCTTCTGCTACTGCCACAACATCTGCATTTGCCGGAGACTGCTTGTGGTCATAGAATTGTCTCATCATATCACCACCGGGTCCCTGCTGTCCAAACTCAGCTACAAAAATATAATCGCCCTGAGGGACTTCCATGGTGTAATTTCCATTTTCATCTGTGATGCTTTCAACTACTGCCCATTGATTGCAGCCAGTGCCTGGCATCATTGCTCTAACGGCAGCTTCTGCAAGTGGGACTTCATTCACATAATCCATCACTGTTCCTGATACTGAATAGAATACCAGAGGAGTCAAAGACATTTCGATTTCTATTTGCGAGTTTTCTTCTATTGAGATTACAGTAGCATCTTCAGGATTTGTCACACCATCATAAAAACTGATCAGATAACCTTCTGCTTCAGCAGAAAGGATATATTCACCAGTTTCTACATTTTCGATAACAAAAACGCCATTTTCATCTGTTACTGCATTATAATGGTTCCACCACCAGCCACCGCCGGGATTACCGCCATTTATTGAAGATAGTTCAATGAATGCATCAGCGATCACATTTCCAGTATCTGCATCATATACAGTACCACTAACGCTGCCTGAGCCAGGTAATTCAAAGGGTACTAATTCAAAATTAAAGACAATATTTCCGAAAATATCTATGGTTGCATCAAAGGGTTCATATTGATCCCAGCCATTTGTCCATGCCATTAACTGATAGACACCTTCATATAAACCGCTGATTTCATAATAACCAGCTTCATTTGTGACATCACTACCAGGCTGTCCCTGTTGTCCAAAGACCTGAACATGTACTCCAGGAATAATATCACCGGTTTCAGAATCAGTAACTGTACCTGAAAGAGAATAATCACCGGTTTCATAAGGTACTAATACTATATCTATCACAACATCACCATCGATTTCTATCATCTCATTGAACTGCTGATAGCCTTCCATTGCAGCTATAACATGATAATTACCTGCTGCAATATTCATAAAGGCAAAATTACCTTCTTCATCAGTTACTGTTTCAAGGGTTTCCCAGCCATGGGTTAAGAAAACCGTAACACCTGGGATAAATTCACCCGTTTCAGCATTAATAACTACACCAGAGAGAGAGCCTTCTCCACCCTGATTTTCACCTAAAACTATATCATAGGTCATGTTTTCCACGATCTCGATCTCTTCTTCAAAAAGCACCATTCCCTGCATTCCCATAATCAGCAGTTGATAAATTCCGGGTGAAATCCCTTCTATCATATAATATCCATTTTCATCACTTACACCAATAAGCATATTTCCCGGGATATTTTCACCAAAGAGATGTACTATAATATCAGAAAGGGGTTCGCCTGTTTCTTCGGAAGTAATAGTTCCTGATAACACAAGTTCACCAGCTACGTAAGGCTGTAATTGAATATCAAATACCGTATCTTCGAGTATCTCGATCTCTGTCTGGAAGTGCATGTATACCATTTCTTCAGACATAGCGTAAAGAGAGTATATTCCTTCGAAAAGCCCTTCGATAAGATAGCTGCCGTCTTCTGCAGAAACAGCACTATGATGCATTCCTGGTCCGGCATGAAGGTTGATAATGATACCTGGTATTGCGTCGCCTGTCTCAGCATCAGTAACCACACCAGACAAACTGAGTTCGCCTTGTTCAAATGGAACCAGGATGATATCAAATATAACATCTCCCTCGATCCCGATCATTTCATTAAACTGAAGGAATCCATTCAGACCAGCTATTACATGATAATTACCTGAGCCAATATTCTCAAAACTATAATTACCTGCTTCGCCTGAAACTGTTTCAATAGCTTCCCCGCCATGCTGCAGTAATATTTCCACACCGGGAATAAATTCGCCGGTTTCTGCATTTATCACAACACCGGATAAAGAACCTTCTCCACCCTGATTTTCACCTAAAACTATATCATAGGTCATGTTTTCCACGATCTCGATTTCTTCTTCAAAAAGTACCATGCCCTGCATTCCCATGATTGTCAGCTGATAAATACCAGGAACGATACCTTCAATCACATAATATCCATTTTCATCACTTATACCCATAAACATGTTTCCGGGCATATTTTCACCAAATAGATGAACTGTTATGCCAGGTAATGGTTCGCCTGTTTCTTCGGCAGTAATTGTGCCGGTAAGCACGAGGTCGCCAGCTACATAAGCCTGCATCTGGATATTAAAAACAGTGTCTTCCAGGATCTCGATTTCTGTCTGGAAATGCATATACTCCATCTCTTCAGACATAGCGTTAAGTGAGTATATTCCTTCGAAAATGCCTTCTATAAGATAACTGCCGTCTTCTGCAGAAACTGCATCGTAGTGCATTCCTGGTCCAGCATGGATATTGATGATAATACCCGTTATTGCTTCACCAGTTTCAGCATCTGTAATAACGCCGGATAAACTCAACTCTCCCTGTTCTACAGGAACAAGCTCGATATCAAATACAGTGTTTTCTACTATCTCAACTTCGGCTGTAAATTGCTCATAACCACTATTATAGCCCGATACTGTTAGGTTATATACACCCTCAAATACTTCTGCAAACAGGTAATTCCCTGCTTCATCCGTGATAGCTTCCTGCATTATTCCCTGCATGCCATGAAGACGTACTTCAATTCCTGGTAAAAATTCCCCGGTTTCCCCATCAGATACTGTTCCGCTCAGACTGTAAGTTTCTCCTGGAATGTATTCTTCGAGAGTGAAATTAAATTCTGTTTCGCCTTCAACAACTACTTCTGTAGTGAAGGGCAGCATCGGCACCATCACCATCACTTCATAATCTACAAAATCCAATATTTCCGCAAAATCATAAGAACCATCTTCCGCTGTTACGGTCTCATAATTCAGATGATGTGGCTGAGAATTCTGGTTCCAGGTGCTGATCTCCATCTCCAGTCCAGCTGCTGCTGTACCATCTTCATAGCTCACTATTCCATATAAATGACCGGTCAATTCGCCAGGATTTACTCCTGTCTGCAATTCAATGGTCAGGGTCATATCTTCTTCTAATTCCACCATTTCCATAAATGGCTCAAATTCTGCGGCTTCTACATGCAGCATATAATTCCCGGTCTCCAGATCAGTAAAAATGAATTGTCCATTCTCATCTGATTCAGCTTCAATAACTTCATTCGGACCCTGGTGTAATTGAAGGAGAGCACCAACTACTGGTTCCCCTGCTGCTCCATCAATAACCATTCCGTCCAGCGTAACTGCACTCAATACGAAGATTGAACTTAGCAGTAAGCCTAGTGTTAACATAATTTTCCTTGACATGGTTTCTCCTTTTGTCTTTTTAATACTTAGCCTTAACATAATTAGGCCTCCTTTCATGTGACCGGTTTCCCCAACCGGTCATTTTTTTTATTTTATAAGTAATAGCTTCTGAGCTGACTGTACTGTTCCGGATTGCTCCATACTGATCAGATATACTCCACTGGGAATATCCCGTGATCCAGTTCCAGCTGACCAGCTAATGGTCTGTGGCTCTGCTTCCATCCAGCCTGTAAAGATATTCTCTACCAGTTGTCCACGCAGATTATATAATGATATTCTGGTTGCTCCTGCTGTTTGTGGATATAGCTGGATACTCAAATTTGAGCGGCTGTTTGAAAGCAGAAATGGATTGGGATAGCAGCGGATATTACTGTTCACTTCTGGCAGTGAGTCATCATCTTCTGCTGTTACTGATTGAGTGATGATAAAATCAAGCGAGCTGTTATTAGTTATTGATAATTCCACATTTTCGCTTTCATAAAATGCTTTGCTTGCGAGTACGGAATAATTACCCGTCTCGATTGATACGGCACTATAATCCCCTTCAGAATTACTGATACCATAGCTTACAGGGAAACCCTGCTCATTAATAAATATTACTGAGACACCAGCAACTGGATCACGTCCACTACTGGTAATATTTCCTTCCACAATTATAACACCGTTCTGGGTCATATTTTCTATCTCAAAATCTATACCAGTTACGTCACCTTCTATATATACTATCTCGGCATTTTCCCAGTCATATCCTTCCGGATAATAGACTGGTGGGGTAGCTGATGTCATCATAACCACATAATATTCACCAGCCGGGATTTCATCTATATAATAATATCCGCTGGATTCTGATTCTGTGACTTCACTCCAGTCATCATCCTCATCACTGGCGATCACGATCACCAGACAAGGAAATCCCGGTTCTTCACCCTCAGCGCTTATATATCCACTAATACTGTTATCTGCCGGATCTTCTATAGAAGTCAGCACAAAATCTATATCTGTCAAATCCTGATTGATATGAAGCGGTGTTGCATCATCAAAACTGCCTGCTCCTTCCCAATACTGATCAAAATAGCCCTGACTGGTAGTGTATAACCAATACATCCCGTGGGTCACTGTGGCATTATAATGACCATATTCATCTGTTATAGTCTGAAAATATTCACCCTCACCCCAGCAATTCATCGCATAGCCCGATACTAATGCACCAGACACTGGAAACTCATTGCCCCCGTCTGTCTCTCGCACTGTACCCGAAATTGTCTGACTCGGCAGCGGTACCAGTTGTAATTCCAGACCAGACATCACATCTCCCGCTTCCAGAGTTATAATATCTGCATTCATTAAATTATGGGCATCTTCCCAGAAATAATGCTGATAACCTTCTAAATACTCTAACCATAAAAAATAATCTCCAGGAATAATATCCGGGATTATAAAAATGCCGTCAGCTCCAGTTTCAACTATATATTGAAACCAGCTACAATTTGGTGTCCCGTAAAGTCTAACTTCCAGTCCTTCTACCGGCTCGTTATCGGTAGCTAATACCTGTCCACTTACTTCACAGCCTATTCCCTCAGGCAAATATTCAAGCAGAAAATCTATTCCGGTCACGTCCGGATTACTACCATTGATAACTATCTGAACTGCATCATCCGGCTCAATAGCTCCATCATAAAATTTCGGTAGATAATGGGGTGAGTAAGTCATCACATATACCAGATATGTACCAAAAGCTACTTCATCAAAACAGTAATTATCTCCCGAATTTATCACTAAAGAAGAATCTATTCCGCTCGGATAGGGATGATGCATTAAAAGTACCGAAAATTCTACAGAGTCAACCCCCGTAACAGCTATATTGCCTGTAATGCTTCCCGCTGTCAGCATCAAGCTCATTAGTAAGAAAAATACTATCATCTTCATTCTTCGTCTCATAACATCACCACCTATTCACAATTTTTCTACCCTTATCTAATGCAATAACCGTGCCAATCCCTCACATTTCTGTCAAGCTCTTTATTATAAACCATTTATCTTCACAAAGACATATATCTCCAGCTGTCACTTGTTTGTTGCATTATATATTACCTATCTCTCTTCACATATCCATTAAATCATCTTAATCCCTTTATATCAGCCTTATACATATATTGTTACTTATTTGTTGCATTGTACTATATTTGTTCTATTTCCCCTCAACCACAACCCTGTAAACGCAGTGAACAACCTTTCGGTCACCAATTACATATTTCCTACAGTTTCTATAGGTCTTATAGGTCCTATAGGTCTTATAGTACCTATAAAGGAGGACAAAAAAAAAGACCCACCGGATGGTGGGTCAATTTATGGCATCCCGTAGGGGAATCGAACCCCTGTTGCAGGAATGAAAATCCTGAGTCCTGGGCCACTAGACGAACGGGACACTTATATTTATGGTGATCCTGCCGCGATTTGAACGCGGGACTCTCTGCTTAAAAGGCAGATACTCTACCGCTGAGTTACAGGACCTTTTGATCTACCTTTTTGAGACCATTTCACACTATTTTCACTGCCAAAATTAACAGTGAAATCAGAAATATTGAGGGCATGTTTCAATGTCAATAAAAATATTATATTTGCCTGCTTTTTTTTATTATTAGCCAAATTGCAGATTGTGCTTTACAAATTTTATGGCATCTTAAAGCTTACACATTATGAAGAAATATATACAAAAACTTAGTAAATGGTATGTACTTGCCCCAGTATTATTAGCACTGGCTATCTCACTTAGTGCTCTGGATTTACCCGCTTCCAAAAGCCGCCTGACCGAACTTCGTAACCAGATAACAGAGCTGAATATGGAATTTTACCAGGAATGGCAATTAGCCAAAACTTCCGAGACACTTAAAGAGCAGACACCTTTTGAAAGCGATCTCGCCTTCCTGCAGCGTTACCTGGCTGGCAGCAGTAAATTGTGGCTCTCTCAATTAGATAAGAAAAATGTGCTGTATAGTCAATTAACTGACCTTTTAGACTGGAATTTCCAGACCCGCTCTTTGCAGCTCGTTCTGGATACTGCTGCTTATGATGCTAATAAATCGCTCTGGAATATCACTGTCAAACAGCAGGACTGGGCAGCAGAAGAGCTTCACTACCAGTTAGCTATCAGCCCTAAAAAAGCAGAAAAATTATATGAGAACCGCTCAGAGATCAAAATTTATGGTGATGTTATCTTTGATATGTGGAATCAACCTCAGCTTAGCCGCGTTTATATCTCCAGCGAGGCTGCATCACTGGATACCACTCTTGATCTGGGCACTCTGGCAGAATATAGGCTTCCCAACACAGTTACAGCTCTTTCTTTCACTATGGATAATAGACACTTACTGGCGGGAAGCAAAGATAAATCACTGCATCTTATTGAGCTGAAAACCGCAAAAGAAACTCAGCCGCTGCGGCTTTACAGCAATGTCACCTGCGTTCGCGAGATACCGGAAAAGAATCAGGTAATAGTAGCTCTTAATGACGGCTATCTTCGCATTTTTGATCTTGAATATCAAAAAGAAACCTGGCAGAAACGGCATTTTGGCAGTATTGAAGACTTTGCCCTGAATGCGGATGGCAGATTTGTCTGCACAGCTTCCCTTGATAACCGCCTGGAAATTTATGACCTGAAAACGCAGAAACAAATGCTGGAACTGGAATATCCCTATGGTATCACTACCTGTGACCTTAGCCCGCAGGGAAATTATCTTGCCTATGGTACAGAACATGGACTCAGTCAGCTTTTTGAATACGCGGTAGTCCGTATCTTTGCCATCGGAGAAACCAGTCCCGAACTGGAATTTGCCAGTAATGGCGAAGTGGAGCAGGTGCGATTTAGCCCTGATGGCAATTTCCTGCTTTACTCTGATACAGAAGGAACTTCTACTATTATAGATATAGCTGACCGAAGCAAAAAGATCAGCTTTAATAATGCCCACTCAGCTCAATGGCTGCGGGGTTCTGAACTGATAACAGCTATTGGTTCCCGCCAGGAATTAAATATTATCAACGCCCAGACCGGAGATATTATCAAAACCATCACTCACAGAGAAGCTATTACCTGCTACACCCTCACCTCCTGCGGCAACTACGTCGCCATCGGTTCTGAACAGGGAATATCCATCTATAAACTCTAAAAAAAAACAGGAACCGCGAAAGCCGCGAAGACCGCGAAAAGAAGAAATGCTTTATTTTTAAGTCAGATAAATTTATTTTTGGAGGGTATTTTTATGACTGATATGTTGTATAAAAAGGAGTGTTATCTTTTACAAGGTGCGATTTTTAACGTCTATAGCGAAATGGGTTGCGGGTTTCTGGAAGCCGTCTATCAGGAATGCCTGGAAAAAGAATTCGAATTGCGTAAGATACCCTATTCTTCACAGGTAGAATTGAATCTTAAATACAAAAGTTACCAGCTCAAACAGAAATATTATCCTGATTTTATATGTTATAACAAGATTATTGTCGAGATAAAAGCCTTAAAAAATCTTGCTGAAATACATACTGCCCAAGTGATAAATTATTTGAAGATAACAGGTTTTCAATTAGGACTGCTGGAAAACTTTGGCAGTTACCCCAGAGCTGATATTAAAAGAATAATATCTGAAAAAACATTATAAGGCATTCTTAATTTCTTTTTTCGCGGCTTTCGCGGCTTTCGCGGTCAAAAATTCTTCTTTTATTTCTTACATTATCTGGCGGTTGCATTCCTGCGGATTTTGCGGATTGAAGCGAATTATTGCCAGTTCCGGTTTATTATGAGCTGCATTGAACATCATAGTCTCACCAATTCTATCACTCCAGGAACCTGTAATGCTGGCAGATTCATGCACATGTCCATGAATAGTGATTAGCGGCTGGCGTTCGGTGATAAATTCGCGGATAGCAATACTGCCTACATGCACATCCACTGGTGCATAATCCACCATTTTCTCATCTAAAGCAGCCCGATCCAGCTGCGTCTTATAAGGCGGAGAATGAAACAAACAAATATACTGCGAAAGGTCTTGGGCGGTAAATAACTGCTGCAGGTCTCGCTTAATAGTTCCCCATTCCAGCTCCAGTTTATCTACTTCCACCGTTCTGAATCCCTCTGATGGTGGTATTGCACCCACATCCACGTAGCGAGAAACATCAAATTTCTCCCAGTCTTTCATCTGAAATGGCGTAGGCGGCACACAGGAATATCCGCACACATAATAACCCTGCCACCTGATACAGCGGTTATGAGCATAATGCCACAAACCCTGGGCATCAAGTTTCAGACAGGCATCTTCCAGATAGCGGGGATCATCGTTACCCAAGATCATAAAAATCTCGGGATAGGCATCTGCCAGCCGTTCGCGCAACTGCAGCAGATTCTGCTGCATGAATCCCAGAATGAAGTCTTCCAGGTTCTCACCCAGACGCGTACGGTAGTATCCACCCGTGATATCACCAGCAATAAAAACAGCTTGCGGCTGCTCCGCTTCTATTACGGCAAAAAGCCGCCTGTACAATTCCTGCTTACCATGCAGATCAGATACTGCCAGACAATTACATTTACTTACCAATTTTATACCTCATAAATTCTCTGCTGAATATATACTTCAATACCTGCCTGATGTCAAGTAGATTGGCTGAAAAGAAGTAATTTATCTAAACTCAGTTAACATTGTTCACTGCGTTTACTGCGTTCACAAACACCCTCAGGTTTTATTTGACAGAAAAATCTAATCTGCAATTCTGCCTGAAGCTTCTTTGATCAGCAAAAATTAGCAGGGGAAAAATGTGAATTATATCTTATTCGGGATGCAATACATAGCAAATCATTTGTTTTTGCATAAGACAGCACCTCTGATCTGCGGTCTGGCGGTAACTAATGAGTGCAATCTGCACTGCCGCCAATGCCGGATAGCTGCCCGGGGAGCAATGAACCTCAGTTTTAAGGAAATAAAATCTGCCATTGATACCTTCTACCGGGAAGGTGGACGCACTCTTTATATTCAGGGAGGTGAGCCGTTTATCTGGAAAGACGGCGATCATACCCTGGATGATATCTCTGATTATGCTCATAAATCCGGTTTTTTCAGCAGCATTATTTATACTAATGGTACTTTCCCTCTTAAATCAGCAGCAGATACCATTTTTGTCAGTCTAGACGGACTCCAGCCCACCCATGATCTGCTGAGGGGTAAATCTTTTGAGCGGATTGTGAATAATATCCGCCAGTCCCGGCATCCTTCGCTATTTATTAATTTCACGATCAATAACCATAATAAAGCTGAAATAGAGGATTTTTGCGAATTTATTAAAGGATTACCGCAGATAAAGGGTATTTTCTTTTACTTTCATACCCCTTATTACGGTATTGATGAATTATACATTGAGCAGGAAGAAAGAAATGAGATTATACATAAATTACTGATATTAAAGAAAAAATATAAAATCCTGAATTCCTCTGCCGGACTGAAATCGGCTATCAGAAATGACTGGAAAAGACCACTCGACATCTGCCAGGTGTATGAGGAAGGCAAAACCTATAAATGCTGCCGCTATCCTGGAAATCCCGAGTTATGCCGTAATTGCGGCTATCTAAGTTATGCCGAGATTGATCAGGCACTAAAATTGAAACCTACAGCTCTAATAAATGCCCTTAAATATTTTTAACAGGTCGGATTAAATGACTCTTACGCAACGTATTTTGATGATTTTAGTTTGCCTGCCTTTATTATTATCTGCAGCAAAGAATCAGGATTTCACTTATGAATTCCATCAGGGAGCAGATTCCTGTACCTTCAAAGGTGATTTTATTATCAAAGCCGTTCCTGACAGTCTGCTGAAAATTGTTTTTGATTTCAATCATATTGTCGACTACGCTCTAACGGCAAAATCACTGGAATTAGTCCAGCAGGGTGAAAACTGGTATGATGTAGCCTTTATATATCAGGATATGCTGGTACTTGAAAACCAGTCGGTTTGGAGAAGAACTATCAACCGGGCAGAAAAGATCATCACTTTTAAGATGATTTCCACCAGTAATAATATGTCTGTAATTCCAGAACTGCTTTCTTCTTCGGGATACTACCAGTTCAAACCCGCTAATGATGGCTGCCTGGTGGAATTCTTTCAGGAATTCCGGTTATCACCAGGATTACTAAATGAAGCATATTATCGCAAAGCAGAAAAAGAAGGGATAAAATTCCTGCGGGTATTTAAAGATTTCCTTGAGCAGTGCAGCAAAATATCTAAAGAGTAGTATCATGATTGAGAAATTTATCCGAACTTATTTCAGCCGCATATTTACCGGAGAAAACCAGATTGCCCTGGAAAATAATATCCCCTCCAATCAAGAACTTAGCCATAAATTTCAGGAACTTGATGAAATCGGATTATATCTACATATCCCTTTCTGTCAGCAAATCTGCCCTTATTGCCCCTATAATAAAGAAGTTTATGATCCTCTACAGGCAAAAAAATAAATGACTATCCGTATAGCTCCGCATAAGTAATTCCGCAAGAATTTGTACAAGCCGTAATTACTCTGTCTAATAACTCATTCTCATGAAATCTCCTATTCAACCTGTAGCAGAATTCATCAAGATATGACTGAAGGT
>JAIPGP010000104.1 GCA_021735645.1 Candidatus Cloacimonadota bacterium | reverse complement strand
CTTCAGTCATATCTTGATGAATTCTGCTACAGGTTGAATAGGAGATTTCATGAGAATGAGTTATTAGACAGAGTAATTACGGCTTGTACAAATTCTTGCGGAATTACTTATGCGGAGCTATACGGATAGTCATTTTTTATAATGGATTTTTCGGAATTGGAATTTATTGACAGTACCGGGCTGGGGGCAGTAATCAGTGCTTTTAAGCATGCTTCGGAAGTTGATGGTGATGTGTATATCGCCAATCTTCAGCCCAAGCCGCGGATGGTGTTTGATATAACTAGAGCTTACCGCATATTTGATGTCTATGAAGATGTAGAAACTGCCCTGGAGGCAATGCAGGAAAAGAAGAAGTAAGTTTACGTAACCTGAATGAAATGCTTAATATATTCTCCCCTCAGTCATAGTGAGTGGGTGCAGGAGTTTTTTCCGGGAATAAATCCTTATTTCTTGAAATATCTCAACAAACCGCTACTGGAGTACTATATAGATTTTTGTGTACTGCTGGGAATAAGTGATGTACGGGTGATCAATCATGAGGCAGGATCAGATCTGGAGGAATACTTTGGTAATGGCACTCAATGGGGAATAAATCTAAGTTACAGTTTTGCCAAGCCGGAGGATAGCCTGCAGCAGGTACTGTCCAAAAACCGGAAATTTTGTGACGATGGCTTATTATTGATCTATGGTTATCAATTTATCAGATATGACATAAATGAGAGTAATTACCAGTTTCTATCGGAAACAAAGGCAGTGAGTATTTCAGGAGGTAATTGTTTTCTCTATAATTTACCTCAGTTGGAAGATATCCGGGAGATAGAATTTGAGAAAATAGCGGACTATCAGGATTCTGAATTGGAAATTGAGTATATATATTCGATTCGGAAATACTATGAATTGAATATGGAATTGATATCTCATTTCCGTGAAAAATATGTGTTACCGGGTTATAATAATGAAGATGGAGCTTATCTGGGTAAAAACATCATTGACAAAAAATCCACTAAATATACAAAACCAATTGTATTGGGTAATAATGTTCAGATTCAGATGAATACGCTGATCGGACCTAATGTTGTACTGGGAAATAATGTGATCATAGATCATTCAACGCAAATAGTTGACAGTATAATTTATGATCGGTCATATATAGGCAGTGAGCTTGAAATAGATAAAAAGATAGTATATAAAAAAAGATTAATAGATCCGATAAGTGAGGAAGTGATGCAGATTGTAGATAGTTTTCTGGTTTCAGATATCCAAAATAATCTGGTAGAAAACTCGGTGCTACGGGTCTTATATGGTTTCTTTACCTTCTTCTTGATATTGATGAGTACAGTGCCTTACATTTTTTTCTTTCTGGTATGTTATGTTTTAGGGATGAGGTTAGGTACACAAAGATATTTCATGGATAAAAATGGCAAAGTGGGTACTTTTCCTGCTTTCAAACTTCAGGGTTACAATTTTTTTAAGAGGTTTTTTTTCCGCTTTTCACTGGACTTGTATCCCATGTATTTTAAAGTGTTAAAAGGCAAAATTTCTCTAGTTGGCAATCATCCAGTAACTCAGGGTGCTGAGGGAGTAAAATTGTTAATGGAGTTACCGGCATATTTACCGGGAATATATAATTATCCTGGCAGTATGCTGCATAATACGAGCCATGAGAACTTTATAAATGATGAGCTGGAGTATATACATACACGGTCATTTCTATTTGATATGAGGGTGGTTTTAGAATACTGGATAAGCAGGTTATTCAGTGAATGGCGAAGTATCTCAATATATCTGGGAGAAGAATGTGAGCAAGATTAAAGACCTGCATGATTATTTGAGCAACAGGGTGCCAGGGTGTAATGAGATCAGCACAGAGCGGGGATTATTGTTTTTATCCGGGAAATATTATGATAGCCCAGATAAAGTCCGTAAATTTTGCCAGGAATGGCAGGATAGATTTATTCATAAAATTAGCTTGGGATCTCGCATACCATTCACCCGAATTCAAAGATATATACTTAAAGAGAGTTACTCTTTCAAACCGGTAAAGTAGGCATTTATGGATGAAAATTTTATACCTATAGAAGAATCTTCCCCTAGCTCGTTATTTAAGTTTGATAAACGAATTTTATTGATCACGATCAAGCGGAAGATTATTTTTATCTTTGTTGTCTCCTTTGTCACCTTTATCCTGTTTGGTGTATATGCCAAGATCAATAAAGTGGAAAGATGGACAGCAACCGCCATGTTAGTGAAATATGATAAGCAAATGACTACAAACCGTGATATTCCTTATCTTTATCAGGATATGAATGCTAATACAATAATGGAATCTTTTTACCGGCGGAATAATATGGTGGAAATGATTGATACTCTAGGTTTGCAGTTAACCGCTGAGCAATTGCATGGGAGTATCTGGATCAAGCGGGGAAATCGGGCAAATACTTATCAGGTAAGTGCCCAGCACCATGACCGTGAACTGGCAGTTGATATGGCAAATGCTTATTCCCGGATATTCATCAAGAATTATAATCTGATGCTGAATGACCCGGCTAAGAGCACATATATTTATTATAAGGATCAAATGAGTGAATATAATGGACAATTGCAGTTAGTTCTGAAAGAGATCAGACAATTCCAGCGGGATTATAATATAACATCTATCGAGACAGAAGTAACGCGGAAAAACATGCTGTTGAATGAATTAGAGCTTAATGTTCTTGATTCACAGACCCAGATAAGCAATCTGGAAGCGCGAATAGCTGATATAGATGAGAAGCTGCCTCTGTATTCGGACGCGAGTGTGCCTATAGGGTATTCAGTGGATCAGCCTATAGAATCGCGAATCTATGCGAAAGAGAAAGAAATAGAGCAAAAACTGCGTGTTTATACCCCTGAGAATCCTAAAATAAAGAAATTATATAATGAACTGGAGCAATTGAAAGATGAGAAAGGGGAATGGGATAAAGGAAATGTGGTCCCTTCCCGGGTAAATTATGGTTTTGATCCGGTTCGTAGAAATCTGCAAACTCAGCGTAGTGACTATTCCAATGAATTGATCGGTTTGTCGGAGAATCTGAATAAATATCAGCAGCAGATAGAAGACACCCGCAGTTCTATCCGCTATTTAAACGGGTTAAGTGATGAATTCCAGATACTGCGGAATCAGGAAGAGAGTATCAGGAGACGAAGAGATAGTGCAGAAGACCGAATGGTTGAAGCAAAAATAGCCAACGATTCCAATGTTCGGGATTTTGAGATCATTGATGTAGCAATTCCACCAAAGTACCCGGAAGCTACGCGTACAAAGATGATAGCCATGATAGGCGGGTTACTCGCTTTTCTGGGTTTGACAGTATATTACCTGCTGCGGGAATTTCTGGATGATACCATCAAATCTGATTATGATTTCAATAAAGTATTTAATATCAAGCTAATGGGTGAAATACCGAATAAAGATTCTTTCCCGCTGGAAGTTTACTGGTCTCAGATTCAGATTGTATTTGGTCAGATAAATTCAGTTTTGCGTGGGAAACGACAATCCTTTATCACAATTGGCAATGACCGTCCCGGGACAGGGAAGAGTTTTCTGATCAGAGAGATTCATGATCTCTATATGTCACGTAATAAGAAGGTACTATGGATTGAGACAATCGAGGATTCTGATGCAGAAATTGAGCCCTATATAATTAATAAGACACTTTATGAGGGAGAGGAATTTACTTCAGAGAGCAATGTCTATGAGTTATCAAAAGATCAGTATAAATGCTATTTCCTGCGGGATGAGAATTCATTTGTGCAGGTACTGGATAAGTCCAGTCTGCTGGATTTCCTGGGAAAACTCAAGGATTTTGATGTCATCATCTGGGAGCTGTTTGAAGTGCCATATAACATGCAGTTATTCACGACAATAGCCTCGGTGTCTGATCTGTTATTAATGGTCGCCAGATTCCGTTATTCAAACAAGGAAAATTTCCAGAGTATAATAGATTTCTTGAAAGAGAACCTGGATATTGAAGTCACAGGAGTATTAAATGATGTACAGAAGCCCTACTTTCAAGCAAGTTTCTAAAACAGTAACCGGTTTATTATTTTTTCTGCTCATATTTGGATTAGCAGTAGTATCGGCAGGATGCAGTTCGCCGGAATTGAAAGACGAGACACTTGCAGCCTTGCCACAATATCTGGAAGAGCTAAAGGTCGAGCAGACAGAAGCGGAATCGCGTTATGCTGCTCTGGTGGAATTGCATAATCTGGAACCTGCTACTTATATAATAGGTTCTGGTAATGAATTTGATATTAAAGTTTATGCTTTTGGGGAAGTTGAAGAAGAATATACTACCAATAATGCTATTGTGAAGTCTGATGGTACTATTTCAGTAAACTATCTGGAAGAAGATATTTATGTTTTAGGAATGACCATTACTGAAGCAAAAAGAGAGATTCAGAAGCATATTACAGAAATACTTGAGCCTCGTGTGGCAATGAGCCCTAATAAACTGCAAAGCTCATTTGTGACTATCATGGGGCAGGCGGCGCAACCGGGTAATTATCAGATTCGTGCAGGTATGAGGGTTCTTGATGCACTTGCAGAAGCTCATGGATTTAGTTCAGGTCTGGTTAAAGGCACAACAAAAGAACTGGCAGATCTGTCTGCTAGTTTTATTGTACGTGATAACAAGATATTACCAGTAGATTTTCTGGAACTGGTGCGTAAGGGAAACCAGTTGCATAATATTCCAATACAGGATAATGATTACATTTTCATCAGCTCTCTGGCCAATCAGGAGCTTTATATTCTGGGTCAAATAGCGAATCCCAATGCCTATCTTTACAAAGAGAATCTAACTGTTATTCAGTTAGTGGCTTTTGCCGGGGGGTTTTTGGTAAATGCCAGTAGTAAAGTTTATTTGATCAGGGGTACCCTTTCGCATCCCAGAATATTTATTGTGGATACTGATGCAATTTTACGAGGAAATTCTCGTGACGTTGTACTGCGGCAAAATGATATAATTTATGTGCCTCGTACTCTACTGGGTGACTGGAATATGGTGCTTTCACAAATATTACCATCCCTGCAGGCAATCCAGTCAGGATATATGGTTAATTCTATTTTCAATGATGTAATCAATAATAACTAGCCGGCATGAACCAGAATGAAATATGTGATATTTTTTATTGCCTTGATCATTGGGGTACCAGCGGGTATTGTCTTTGCGAGGACGAATAAAACAGTCGAGAAGTTAGTTTTTTTTCTCTATATTTTTTTAACCACAGAAGAGATCACGATCAATTTTGTTTCACGGGAGTTTTTTAGGGGGACTTCCCGTGGTTTTGAGATTGGTATAGTTGATCTAATCGGTATAATTCTTTATAGTTTGATTGTTCTCAGGTCTGCAAAGCATCCGCCTCGAATTATACCGACAGGTGCACCCATATATTTCGTCCTTTTTGGTTTCTGCCTGATTTCCATTACAAATTCCGCACCTGGTTATGTTATGCACTCTTTCATGGAAATCTGGAAAATGATCAGGATGTATCTCTATTTCTGGATCAATTATAACTATATCATCAAGTATTCACATTATGATTATGTGATATACTGTTTCAGGGCAATAATATTATATATCAGTTATCACGTTCTGCGTCAGAAATATATCATGGGAATATGGCAGGCAAGGGGACCTTTCCCGCATCAGAATTCTCTTGTGATGTATTTGATTGTTATGAACTCAGTTGTGCTTGCATATATTATGAATAAAAAGCAAAGGATACGATTATTCTGGTGGTTAACCACGTTTTCTCTGGGAAGCCTTTGTATTGTTTCCACTTTCTCACGGGCAGGTATTGTTTGTTTTGTGCTTTCCTGCATGGTGATAATGATGCTTTCATTCTCAAATTCAGTTAATCCCCGTAAAATTGTCATCACGATTCTGGTGATGTTCATTGGTTTATTAGGTGCACTCAGGTCAATGGACTCAATAATTGCCCGGTTTGAAACTGCACCTGAAGCATCAGCTAATGTACGTAAAGCACTGGCAAAATCAGCGGTTAATATGGCAAATGATAAAACATTTGGTGTAGGTTTGAATAATTTTGGTGTAAAGGTCAATCCACCCTATACTTATTCTTCGCATATAGAGGGTTTGACAGATGAATCTCGGGGAGGTCTTGTAGAGACCATTTATTTAAGTTATGCAGCAGAAACCGGCTGGCATAATATGGTAGTATATTTTGTGTTGTTATTTTATTTTTATTTCAAAAACATGGGAAATTTTGTTAAGCATCGAAACTCAGATTATACCTGGCTTCCTATCGGACTTGCCGGAGGCTTAATGGGTATATATATGGAATCCGCCTTAGAATGGGTATTGAAGCAATCAAACAATTTCTATCAGTTAATGCTTTGTTTTGCCCTGATAGGTAGTATGGATCGGCTATACAAAGAAAAGCAGAAAATGAAATGGTTTCTGTGGAAACAAAAATTAAGAAAAATCAGAGAAACTGAGCGAGAGCGTGGTAAAATCACAATACCGCACTACTAAGAAATTATGAATAACAGATTTATTAGAGCTATTTACAATAATCCCTTGAACATTGTTAAAATACTAAATTTAAATTTAAAAATGTTTATTTTTAAACTTCAGGGTAAAAAGACCATAGTATATAATATTCAGATGGATTATTTCTATAATACTTTTGAGTCTATATATTTAGAATTAATTAAAGATAAAAAGATAATAATCTATTTTGCTTATAATGATGGCTTACAGAAACTTCGTGAGTATCTTAGACAATTCATTCCTTCAGAGAATTTGATTTCCAGCTTAATTTCTCCTTTTGTATGGTTTGATATGTTTATTACAGCGGAAATAAATGGTCCAGATTTTCCTGTATCTTTTTTACCAACCCATAAAATCCAGATGTATCATGGCATTGGGGTAGCTCCAAGGTATAATAAATCTGATGTTTTATCCCGGTTTAACACGCATTTTGCTGCTGGTCCTCAGTCTGTGGAATTCATTAGAACTTTGCCACATGAGAAGAGCAAACAGAATGATTATGAGGAAATTGGTTTTCCCAAGCTTGATGCCATCAGCAATCCGGATCGTCAGTTTGTGGAAAAACTCAAAAAGCAGTATAATATTCAGGATCAGTTTGTGATCTTATATGCTCCCCACTGGAATCCGAATGGTTCACTGCATGTACTTTCTCTTGATTTGGTTGCCAGATTAACTGAATTAGAAAATGTACTCATACTGATCAAGGTACATAATTTTCTTTATGTCCAGTATAAGGAAGCGAACTGGGAAAAGAAGCTTCAGCAATTTGCTGATAAGTATGATAACGTTATATATGTAACCAGACCAAACACACAGGATATTTTCCCCTTGAGTGATATGCTAATCACAGATGCTCTTACTACTACTGCTTTTGAATTTTCTCTAACCTGGAAACCAGTTTTTGCTTATGACTGCCCTGGCTGGTTTGCTGAAAATAAGCATAGTGTAGTGGAAAATGAGATTAGAAAAACAGCAATCTGCTTTTCAAATATTGATGAAATATATCGATACACAAAAGATTTGATTTCGGGGAAACCAGAGTTATTAGAAAAAATAGAGGATCAAAAACAAAAGCAGAAACAGCTGATCAATAAATTTCTCTTTCAACCGGGAAATGCTACTCAGGCAGCCGTTGATGTAATTATCAAAAAACTGCAGTTCAAAAATAGAAACAGGTTGAACAGAATACTCACAAATACACCACTGGATGTATTTAAAATTATATCCTGGAACCTGAAAATGATTCTGCTAAAACTTTCAGGCAAAAAAACTATTGTTTTCAATATTCAGACAGATTACTTTTATCATATATTTGAGCCAGTATATAATATTCTGAAAAAAGATAAACGGATAGAGATATTTTTTTCAATCTTTGAAAATAATCAAGATGTCTTAGATTTCCTGAAATCTTATGCTCCAGCCAGATCAATGCTCTCAAGTTTTATTTCTCCTTTTATATATTTTGATCTCTTTATTACTTCTGAAATCAATGGACCGGATTTCCCTGTTTCCCTTTTACCAACTATTAAAATACAGATGTATCATGGCACAGGAGTATATCCCTTATATCAAAAAACTGATGTGTTATCAAGATTTAACCTTCATTTTGCCGTAGGTCCCCAGTTTGTGGAGTTTATCAAAACTCTTCCGTGTGATAAGTTAAAACAAAATAAATATGCCAAAATTGGTTATCCCAAGCTTGATACGATTTTCTATCCTGATCTCAAATTGAATGAGCAAATACAAAAAACCTACAATACTCAGGACAAATTTGTTATCTTATATACTCCTCACTGGAATACCTATGGCTCGCTGCATGTATTTTCACTGGAAATGATCAAGCAGCTTGCTAAACTGCAAAATGTGGTTATCCTCCTCAAGGTTCACCATTTCCTGTTTACTAAATTTAAAGGTTACAACTGGAAACAAGTTCTGAGCCAGTTCTGCCTTGAGCATCAGAATGTAGTTCTGGTTACAAGACCCAATACTCAAGAAATATTTGCTTTGGGAGATATGATGATCACTGATACAGGAACTACTTCTGCTTTGGAATTTTCTATCACGAAAAAACCAGTCTTTGTCTTTTTTAATCAACAATGGTTTGATCATAATCAGAATACAGAAGTTGAAAAGCAGATAATTGATACTGCCATAAATTTTACTACGATTGCTGAGATTGTGGATTACGTCCAAAAACTTCAGAGCAAAGATGAAGAATTTATGCAGGCAATATCAGTGCAGCGGCAAAAACAGCAGCAATTAATTGATAATTACCTTTTTAACCCGGGATGTGCCACCCAGGAAGCCGTTAAAGTTATCAAACGGGTACTTAGGATCAAATAAGATGGATAATAACCTGAAAAAACAGATAGCTGTAAATACTTTTGCCAATTATGTGCTTACTATTTCCCGCTTCATTACTCAGATTTTTCTAACCAGGATTCTCTTCTTGAATCTGGGCGAAGTTTCCTATGGATTCTGGGCTTTGCTTTGGTCTATCTTTGGCTACAGCCTGCTTTTAGATTTCGGGTTTGGCACTTCTGTCCAGAAATATAGTGCTGAAGTTACTGTTACAGGTGATTATGAGAAATATAACCGACAGATTTCTACTGTGATAACTTCTTATGCGCTAATGTCATCATTAATCGTAATCGCTACTTTGGTGATGTCACAATTACTCACAAAATTATTTATCTTTCCTGAGGGCACGGACGTTATATATTATCGACGGGTTTTTATCTTTTTTGGACTGGGTGCTGCTCTCACTTTTCCCTCAGGAGCTTTCACGGAAATCCTGCGAGGTATCAATAAAATATATCTCCGTAACCTGGTAAAATTCATTACGCTTATACTCAATTTTGCCGGAATTATTATTATCTTTAAACTGGGATATGGTCTTCTGGAACTCGCAATTTTCTCCATAATTATTAACCTTTCAAGTAATCTGATCATGGCAGCCTTGTGCTTTAAAATGCTGCCCAAAATGAGAATAGTGCCTAAATTCTTCCAACTCAAAATGCTCAAAGAAGTCATCAGTTTCAGTATTTTTGCTTACCTGATCATGTTTTCCAATATCATTATCTTTAAAACTGATCAGATTGTTCTGGGACTGATGCTGGGGATTACTGCTATAACTGTTTATCAGATTGCTTCCCGCTCGGCTAATATGCTGCTTCAATTCACCCACCAGTTTCAGGAAACACTCACTCCTGTAGCTGCTGCTCTTCACAAAGATGGTCAGCATGGCAGGCTGCGTCGAATACTTTTTAATTCAAACCGCATTATTGCAGTCACATCTACTTTGCTTTTTATTATTCTCACAGCCCTGATAAAACCTGTCCTGCTTGTCTGGCTGGAAATTGATCCTGCAAATCCTCAATATGCCGAAACATATAACAGCATCATCCACATTGCCTATATTATGAATATTTCCATCTATCTGCTGCTGCTGTTCCGCAGTGGCTCCTCCAAAGTTCTGCTGATGACCGGTTCTCATAAATTTCTTTCTTATGTAGCAATTTCAGAAAGTATCATGAATGTGGGGTTCTCCATTCTTTTCATTAAATTATTAGGAGTAGTGGGAGTTGCCATCGGTACTCTGATACCTAATATCATTCTGGGAATTTTCGTGGTCTTCCCCAGAGCTGCCAAATACAGTCAGATTTCTATCAGAGAAACTGTCTCACGTATTTATCTGCCAACTGCCATCATCTGTCTGCTGCCTCTGATTTTTGTCGGATATATTAATTATAGAATACCTCTGCCTCAATGGCATTTCATTACGATTGTCTGGGTCTCAAGTCTAATGGCTTTGCTTTATTTGATACCTGCCTGGTTTATAATGATCACTAAAGATGAACGTCATGGATTTATTCTGAATCTGCGTAAATTATTACACCGATGAAAACGGCTGCTGTTTTTATTGATCGCGATGGAGTGCTCAACTCTGATCCTGGATATATTAATAATCCTCAGGATTTGCACCCTTATCCCTTCGCTTTCGAAGCTGTCAGAAACTTTAACCAGATGGGATTGAAAGTGATAGTAGTCACAAATCAAAGCGGAATTGCCCGAGGTTTGCTTTCTTTAAATGAGTTACAGGCTATTCACCAGAAGCTTATTGCTGATTTTGCTGCTCAAAAAGCTGTCATCGATAAAATATATTTTTCGCCCTATCATATTGATGGTCATCTAGCGCCCTATAATATCGAGCACGAAGATAGAAAACCTGATATTGGCATGTTCAAAAAAGCCTGCCTGGATTTTGACCTTGACCCCGGAACATCTTTTATGATTGGTGACCGCAGGTCAGATATGATCTTTGCACATCGGGCAAATATTACCCCGATACTCGTTCTCACCGGCGATGGCAAAAAGGATTATATCGACGATGAGCTTTACAGGCAAAAGGACATAGCTCCGCGCTATGTTGCCCAGGACATTCTGGCTGCCAGTTGGCTCATTAGCGACCTTATAAAGGATAGATAATGCTGAATAAATTGCTCTGGATCTGGCTGATGTGCCTGATCATAACCGCCTGCGGCGTGGATTCTCCGGTCAATAATGATGAGCCGGATCCCAATACTAATGAACTCAAGATCGGCTCTGATGAAACTCTGGAAATTATCACCTGGAACATTGAAAATTTCCCCAAACTCCAGAATGATACTGTGGAACTGATGGTGGAGCTTATTAATGAAATGGATGTTGATATCATCTGCCTGCAGGAAATTGAAAGCAGTGCTGATTTTATCCTGCTGGATAATGAGCTTACTGCCTGGGACGGCTTCCGAGCCAATAGTGCTGCTTATGACATCGACCTGGCTCTGCTTTATAAAAATTCAGCAGATTTCCAGATCAGTTCTATCCGGGAACTTTTTGATGATGATTGGTATGCCTTCCCCAGACCGCCTCTCCAGATCGAATTCCTCTGGAATAATGAAACCTTCTTCCTGATCAATAATCACCTGAAAGCCATGGGCGAGCAAGATGACATAGAACGCCGGAGACAAGCCTGCGAAGGTCTGGCTGAATATGTCCTCACTGTTCTACCCAATGAAAACGTGATCATTGTCGGTGACCTTAATGATCTCATCACTGACCCACCAGAGACTAATGTCTTCAATCCCTTCCTGCTGGACACAGAAAACTTCCTTATGACTGATTATAATATTGCTTATGGTTCGGCATTGCACTGGTCGTGGAATAATGGTTCCTCGCATCTGGATCATATCATCATCTCAAATGAACTCTTTGGCGAGTTCTCTAATCAGGGTTCTTCGATTCAAACAATCAGGATCGATGATTATCTAACCGGAGGCTGGAATTTCTATGAGCAGTATATTTCTGACCACAGACCCGTAGCGCTCACTCTCCATTTCTAAAGATGTTTACTAAGCTCTATAAACTGATCTTCTGCACGATAGATATGCCCAAAGGGTTACTATTCAGCCTCTTTCTGCTTCTGGCTGTACTTAATATCCTTGATGCCATCTCCACCTGGAAAGTTGTAAAACGTGGCAGCAATAGAAATGAAAGAAATCCACTGGCCAGATTACTTTTTAACAAGATTGGTGCCCTGCAGGGTATTATACTCCTCAAAGCGATTGCTCTCATCATTATAGCTTATATTTCAATAAACTACCGAGATTTTGAGCCGGATATTCACTCTTATATTATATTATTGAATGTTCTCTATCTCTATATAGTGATTCACAACTACCAGGTGCTCAAACGCATGAAATCTAATACCAGACTTAGTTAACCCAAGTTTACCATTAAATTTTCTTTTTCATCAATTTTGCAGAATCTAACCATATACCTGAAATCATAAAGGTATAATTTACAATGGATTGCTTTTTTGGGTATAAAATATTTTATTCAAATAGTGGCTAAATGGCAATTGTAGTGCCCCCTA
>JAIPGP010000103.1 GCA_021735645.1 Candidatus Cloacimonadota bacterium | reverse complement strand
GGGTGAGGGGGCGAAGGGGGAACTTCTTGACTTTTTGAAAATGGGAAGATGAGGGGGATGGTATGTCTGAGAAAAAAGATTAATTTGGGGGACGGACTTTACCACCACAGAGTCACAGAGATCGCAGAGGAATGTAATGTGAGATATGTTTAAACGTGACTTGAGACTCGGAACTCGTGACTCGGGGATAATGTAATGTAAGAGTTTTAGCCGCGAACAAACCGAACAAACGCGAACATTTTTAATAAAATACCAGTCAGGTTTACTTCTCACGATTCATGTGATCTCACTGGTTGTAATGTAATATAATGTAAGATTATTTAACCGCGAAAGCCGCTAAAACCGCGAAAGAATGTAATGTAATGTGAGATATATTTAACCGTGACTTGGAACTCGGGATAATGTAATCAGACCAGGGATGGTCTGGGTACGCATTATATATATCGTCGTCACTTCAATGTAAGAATGTTTACAGGGACTTGTGATTTTCTAATTTTTCTACACTCAGAACATTAGCACTCTTTAAAAAAGTTTACGGTTTAAATATTTTCCGTATCAATATCGTATTTTTTGATTCTGCGGCTGAGGGCATGGCGTGAAATACCTAAAAGATCAGCAGCATTCTGATGATTATACTGTGATCTTTCCAGAGCAATAAGAATTAGTTGTTTTTCATGTTCTTCCAGATTAAGAAATTTATCCTCAATCATATCTGTTTTCATTGTCTGCTCAGCTAAATTATCGAGCAGGAAATGCTCGGGAATGAGGTCTGCCCCTTTACTAAGAATAAATGCTCTTTCAATCAGATTTTTAAGCTCTCTCACGTTGCCCGGGAAGCGATATTGCTGCAATTTATGAATAGCTGAGCGGGTGATATCCGGTTTGGGCAGATTCATTTCTCCTGCCAGTTGATTGATGAAATAATCTATCAGGGGAGGAATATCAGAGATTCTTTCTCTCAGCGGTGGAATATGAATTTCCACAGTATTCAACCTATGCAGCAGGTCCAGCCGGAACTGAGAATTGTTTACCATGTCATCAACATTTCTATTTGTCGCCGAGATAATACGGAAATCAAAGTGGTATTCTTTCTGGTCACCGATTTTTTTAATCTTTTTACTTTCGATAGCCCGCAGCAGTTTAGCCTGCAATTCTATTGGCATATCCCCAATTTCATCAAGGAATATTGTTCCCTCATCAGCAAGCTCAAAATAACCTTTCTGGTCAGCAATAGCACCTGTGAAGGAGCCTTTTTTATGACCGAAAAATTCACTTTCCAGCAGTGATTCCGGGATAGCACTACAATTTACCGGGCAGAAATTATTTAAACTGCGGGGACTCGCGTAATGGATCAAACGAGCAATAATCTCTTTACCGCAGCCACTCTCACCAGTGATCAGCACATTGGAATTTTTGAATCTGGCAGCAGCAATTGCCAGCTCATATACCTGCTGCAGAGATTCGCTATTGCCGATCAAGTCATATTCAACCTGTTTTTTGAGTTCTCTGCTGAGCAGTGAGAACTGGGTTTCCACTTTTTTGAGTTTCCGTGAAAGTTCCAGATATTTCCTGGTTCTTTCAATAGCCAGTTTAATATCCATGTGACGAAAAGGCTTTTTCAGGAAATCACAGGCACCCAGTCGCAAAGCTTCTATCACGGTATCCATATCACCATGCCCAGTAACCATGATAACTTCCAGATCAGGGTAATTCTTCCGTACCTTTTTCAGCACTTCAATTCCGCTCATCTGCGGCAGCCTGATATCCAGAATTAAAATATCTACCGGATTAGATTTCAGGTAGCTGAGTGCATTAGAGGGCAATTCTTCAGCAGTTGCCAGAAAATTCATGCTTTCAATAAATTCTAAAAGCTCTTCATTGAAGCTGGGTTCATCATCAAGTATTAAAATATTCATTTTATTATTTGGCATTATGATTTTCCTGCATTTTGCTAATTGGTAAAAATACTTTTGCCGTAGTTCCCTTACCTTTTTCACTTTCAATTTCCAGATTACCATCCATATCTTTAACGATTCCATAAGAAATGGAAAGTCCAAGACCAGTTCCTTCTCCGGGCTGCTTTGTGGTAAAGAAAGGATGTATCACCTGGTCAATGATATCCGGAGCAATACCTTCACCATTATCGGATACTTCCATGATAATCTGCTGATTTTTGAGCATTGTGCGTACAATAATCTCACCCTTGCTCATTATAACAGCATCGCGGGCATTACTCACCAGATTAAGCAGAACCTGCTCCAGCCGGAAGGGATTGCCATATACCGGTAGAATCTCAGGGGCAAGCTCCAGCCTTAAATTGATCCCATGGTTTCTGTATTGTTCACTCAGCAGATTAATGGCATCATTCACTGGTTTATTCAGGTCAAACATTTCACAATTGCCTTCTTTTTGTTCACGAGAAAATGTTTGAATGTGCTGGATAGTGTTTTTCATGCGAAAAATGTTTTGGAAAATCTTATTCATTTTCTTTTGCAGATAATCTCTATTTAAAGAGCCCGTCTCAATATGAGCCAGCACATTATCCATCGTGAAAGAGATAATATTTAAAGGCTGATTGATTTCATGCGCAATTCCGGCTGCCAATTCACCTAAAGAAGCCAGTTTGGATTGCTGCACGATCACCTGCTGCTGTTTATTTCTTTTTTCTACTTCCTCTTTTATTCTGTTTTCAAGTTGAAAATTTATCTTATTTAATTCAGCAGTTCTTTCATCAACGAGATGTTCCAGGCGGTTTCTGTACTGGTCAAGTTCTTTAGCAGTGCGATGTTTAAAAAGAGCAATTTCTATAGTAGCATATAATTCCCGTTCTTCAAAAGGTTTCACCAGATAGCCATAGGGATAGGTTTGTTTTGCATTCTGAATGGTTTTGTCATCTGAATAGGACGTTAAAAAAACTACCGGGATACTATATTTCTCTTTGATAATTGCAGCAGCCTGCACACCAGACATTTCACCCCGCAACCTGATATCCATCAGAACGAGGTCAGGCTGCATTTCTTCTATGGCTATTGATACTTTTTCGCCCCAGGCTTCAATACCGCAGACGGAGTAATTAAGTTTTTCAACAGAAAGTTTTATGCTTTCGGCGATGATTCTTTCATCTTCAACGATGAGAACTTTGATAATATCCATCAGGTAGAAATACCCGGAAAGGTGATAGTGAATTCTGTACCATGATCAGACACAATATCCACTTTACCTTCCAATTGGTCTTCACTGAGCAGATAGACAAGCCGCATACCCAGAGAGCGGGTTTTATTTACATCAAAATCATCTGGCAGTCCGATGCCATTATCTTTTATTTTCAGAATATAGCCACTGAACAGGTCATGGGTCATTTGTATTACAACTTTGCCATGTGTTTTATTGGCAAAGGCATATTTGAGCGAATTAGTGATTATTTCATTAATGATCAAACCGCAGGGAATAGCGATATTCACATCCAGCAGGATGTTTTTGAGATCAAACTCAAAATCAATCTGACAGGGAGGCGTGAAAGTGTTCATCAGCAGGCTGGTGAGGCTTTTCACATAATCCTGAAAGTCTATGCGTGCCAGATCATTGGAGCGATAGAGCTTTTCATGGATAAGTGACATGGACTTCACACGATGGTAACTATCATCAAAGATACCCACAATAGTTTCATCATCAATATAATTTGCCTGCATTTTCAGGAGACTGGAGATCACCTGCATATTATTTTTTACGCGGTGATGAATTTCTTTCATCATCACATCTTTTTCTTCCAGGGAAAGTTCCAGTTTCTCCTGGTACTGCCGGCGGTCACTCACCTCTTTTTGCAGCGATTCATTTAATCTGGTAAGTTCAGAAGTTCTCAAAGTTACCCGCTGCTCCAGTTCGGATTTAATTTTTTTCAGTTCATTTTCAGTCCTGCTGCGTTCGTGCACTTCTATCTTTAGTGTTTTATTTACTTTAGACTTAGAGGCATTCACCCAGATCATGACAATCACCATAATTACCAGGGATATCATACCTATCCACATGCGTGATTTTTGCAGATTCAGGATAGTATTTTGTTTCTTGAGAAGTTCCACTTCATATCGTTTTTTTCCTACTTCAAACCGAGTTTGCAGATCAGCAATATTCAATTCATAATTCAATTCTGAATATTTTTTATGAGCATCCAGGGCTTTTTTATATTCTCCGGTTTCGGCATACAGTTCAGCCAGGCGGAAGTAGATCTCCTTGATCAGAAAGTCTTCACCCAATCCCAGGGAGATTTCCAGGCTTTGCAAAAAGCTACTGACCGAGTTATCATATTTACTGAGTGTGAGATAGAGATTTCCCAGGTTATACAAAGAGGTGATTATGCCAATACTATTCTCATCGGATTTTTCCAGATTTAAAGAAGTGATATTTTTCTTGATTGCTATATCATAGTCCTGGTTGATTTCGGCAATTACTGCCAGGTTATTTTCCAGAGCTGCCAGACCGGTAACATGGTTATATTTATTAGCCATATCTCTTGCCTGCAAATAAGTTTCATTTGCTTGTCTGATCTTACCGGAAAGCAGTTGTACATTACCAATTCCAATTGATATTTCCACCTGGCTGGAGAAATCCTTTATTTCATTATAAATCTTCATCGCGGCAGCATAATCCTGCAGAGCCAGGTCATATTTTTCCATTTTCCCCTGCAGATAACCACGAAAACTTAAGCCGTCTGCCAGTTCCCATTTATTTTTTACCTGATCAGCATTTTCCAGCAGCAGGTTGATATTCTTTTGAGCTTCAGCAAAATCTCCCAGCTTGTAATATGCCATGGAAAGATTATGCCTGATCAATCCCTGACGCCAGACAAGCTGATTGGCATCTTCAATATCCAGAGCCTGATAATAATAATCCAGAGCTTTTTCATAATCCTCAAATTTAAAATAGACATTACCAATTCTGATCAACTGATCTGCCACAGACTTAATGTTGTCTTCATAAAGGTGTAATTCATAAGACTTTATCGCATATTCTAAAGCTTTTTCCTTGTTTTTGGCTATGATCCAGACTTTGGTTAAGCCATCATAGATTTCCAGCAGTTCCTTTTTATCACGTAATTTGAGGATCACAGATTCTGCTTCCAGATATTTCTCAGAAGCTTTTTCATATTCTTCCATTTGCAGAAAAGTTTCTGCTAAAGTGATCAGAGAAATCACGATGCCAAAATCAAGATGGGCATTTCGGGATACTTCCAGAGCCTGATTGCCATACAGAATACTTTGATCATAAGATCTTTTCCAACTGTCTCTTGCCAGTTTATTGAGGATATACATCTTTTTTTTATTATTAGCCTGATCGAGTATCAGCTCAGGGTGATCTATATATTCCTGAGGTAGAAGCACTTCCGGAATTTGAAAGGCTTTAGAATATACTCCTGGTTCCTTGATCCTGGTTGTACCCCGCAGCTCTTTCAAGGCAATATCAAGGTTGATAGCTACTGCCAGACCGGTTATCATTAAAATAATTATCAGAAAAACAATTTTCTTAGCATTCATTCTTAATCCTGATTCAAAGTAATACATTCATCTTTTAATTTACGGTTTTCCAGCAAACGGGTATTAACTGCCGAGATTTTCACTTTACCTTCAATTACCACATTTTCACCAAAATACAAGTCTCCATCTACGGAAAATTCCTCACAATTCTGCAGAGAAGGATAATGATCATTCATTCTTTGCTCAAATTCAGAAATTGTTTTATAATATCTTTCATCAAGCTGTACCTGAGGTGCATTGTTTTTACCTTTTTTCAGCTTTATCTGCCAGTTTTCATCCAGAAAATAAGCATCAGAGCGAAGAGCCAGGAATTCATTAGTCTTTTTCACCGGCACAAAGCGGTCACGGTTTACGATCACCGCCCGGCTTTCGGCAAAGACATTGATAGCTGCACCCATAGCAGATTCCAATTGAATTACTTCAATGCCATTTACAGTTTTCTGATTCATAATAGGAGTCAATTGCAGAAAATTATCATTTTCCATCAGTTTCTGGTTCAAAGCGATCAGATCAATCCAGAGATTATTAGTATTAAAATATTTATAATGGTCAATATCCTGAAATTCTTCAATTTCATTATCGGGACATTGAGCAGTTTCACGCAGGATCAGCCTGCCCATTTTATCCTGGGCAAGGTGACCGCCTTTTTTATCCATCTCAGAACGATGGCATACTTCCATGATAAAGGGCAGTTTTTGCTCTGACATATATTGCAGTATCCGGGCATCAGCCACGGCTCCCAGATTATCTGAATTAGAGATAAAAATATATTCATAGCCCTTAGCCAGCAGCAGGTCAAGCACACCTGTTTTCTTCATCACCATATATATCTCACCGTGTCCCGGGGGATTCCAGTTATCTTTCTCTTCACTCAACCGCAGCGGTTGCAAAGTTTCACTCACTACTTTGGGAAATTTATTCTGCAAAAAATCCAGGGGCAGATCATTTGCTTTAAGTTCTGTATATTTTTCCAGATATGAAAGAGTGTCAGCACTGGTATTAAAGCTGTTCATAAATAAGAGCGGGATACTGATATTTTTCTGCTGCCGCTGGCTGATGATCTGCCGGGCAATAATGTCCAGAAATGTGTGCTCATTACGAACTTTCAGCAGTGATTTAGCTCTATCCAGTCCCATGGAAGTGCCAAGTCCGCCATTTAATTTAATAATTGCCAGCTTGTCCCAGGGCGCTTTATTTCCTGCCTGAAGGTCTGCATAATCAGTTAACCGCTCATTTGCCGGCTGCTCTATTTCGTCCCGGGTGAGTTTACCTTTTTCTCCTGCCGCCAGCTTATCATAGAGATATCTAAAGGAAGTTATTACTAATTCATCAATTTCATTTGCCAGCATTAATTCCCGAAACTGCTCAAAATTATTTGCCATCTTTCTGCTCCCTGAGATTGATTGTAGATTTGATAGAAAGATTTTTTTCCTTGTTAAGCTTGCGGTTTTGATTAACGATCAGTTCGCTAAGCAGACCCAGGGAAAAGAACTGCAAACCTACCATAATCAAGAGGATAGCCAGAAAAAGCAGGGGACGGTTTGATAAAGCCTGATTATAAAATAATTTAAGGACAGATAAATACAGGGCTATTAAAAATCCTAAAAATGATATACTGGCTCCTATATTGCCAAATAAATATAATGGACTGCGGGAATAATGAGTGAGCAGCTTCACAGTGAGCAAATCCAGAAAGCCGCGGAAATATCTCTCCCAGCCATATTTAGAATAGCCAAATTTACGGCTGCGGTGCTCTACTACGAGTTCCGCCACCTTGAATCCACGTGAATGTGCCAGTGCCGGGATGTAGCGGTGCATCTCTCCATAGATGTCCAGTTCTTTGATGACTTCGCTGCGATAAGCTTTATAACCGCAATTATAATCATGCAGCTTCAATCCAAAGGAGAGTGAAGTGATATAATTAAAGAACTTGGACGGCAGTCTTTTTGAGAGAGGATCATGGCGTTTCTTTTTCCAGCCGGTCACCAGATCGTTACCATCTGCCAGTTTCTCCAGAAAGCGTGGTATTTCTTTGGGATCATCCTGCAAATCAGCATCCATGGTAAAGATCACATCGCCTTCGGCATAATTAAATCCGCTCTGTAAAGCGGCAGCTTTACCCAGATTCTTACGAAAGCGTATCACTTTCACATTGGCATCTTTACCTGCCAGCTCGCTCATCTTACTAAAGGTATTATCTGTGCTGCCATCTTCTATAAAGATGATCTCATATTGATGTTCTCCACGGTTATTCACGATCTCATTATAGAGTTGAACAATACTTTCTTCCTCATTATATGCCGGTATCACAAAAGATAATTTCACTTTTTTACACCACCTTTATATGAATATTATACTTGCCAGATACATCACCATGCCAGACAGTAAAGGTATTTTAAAATTATCATCAAACCTGATGCGCCAGGCTTCCGCCAGAGTGGCACTTACCGCCCCAACCATGATTGTACCCAGAGAAAGTCCTAACATTAAATCAAATTTATAATACAATACTCCAAACACAAAAGTACTCAAAAAACAGGCAATACTGCCTTCCACACTTTTCTGCTGACCGGGCAGTTTGCGCCTGCCAAATCTGATGCCTACAATAGCTGCCATTGTGTCCCCGATTGCCAGAAAAGATAACGCCATAAAGGCTATATTGCCGGGAAAAAGAGCAATACAGATCACAGCACTCACCATCACATACACTGCCCCGGTGAAATCATTTAATTCATGCTTCCGCAGAATGATGCCAAAAAGGTTCTGATAGATTTTCTTTAAGGTTCTATGCTCGATCCGAAAGATGTCAAACACAATAAAGATGATCGTTATCGGTAAAAGAATCAAAAATGTATTCTTGCGGTTATAATGAAAAAGATACCTGTAAAGCAGAGGTATCAGTATAGAACTGATATGTATAGACTTCCGGAATACCTCTGAATTACTTACCTTTCTCATTGTGTGATCACTTTATGCCAGAATGCTACTTCAGCTTACTGGCAACAAATGCTCTGGCTATTTCTGCCACTAAGAGCGGGTCACCTTTCATAGCCACAGAAAACAGCTTCTTCAAGCTGAATTCTTCTTTGGGAATAGACTGACAGAGCCTCACCAGGTTATTAAATTTTGAGTCATCCATTTTCATGAATCTTTCTTTCATAGAATACATGGTCTTTTGGATTTTACCCAGTTTCGAATCCCATTCCTTTTTATATCTCAATAAGAATTTCTTACTTTGATCGCCAGCTTTGATAGAATCTGCTGCCACTTGTCCGGCAATCCCTGCTGCTATCATAGCCTGCACTATTCCGCCTCCAGTAATAGGATTCACCTGTCTGGCAGCATCGCCTACCAGCATAATATTATCTTTAATATATTCTTTAAGACCCCAGGCTGTGGGCACACCGCCAAAAACCGTATAATTGACCTTAGCCTCAGGGAATGTTCTTTTCATAAACTCATCCAGATATGCCTTAGGTCCTTTCTCAGCAGCCAGATCACCGCTGATACCTATGCCAATATTAGCAGTGTTGCCGCTTTTAGGGAATATCCAGATATATCCACCCGGTGACACCTTTTTGCCAAAATAGAAATGACAGGCATCCGATTCAAAGTCTATCCCGCTCACGGTGTATTGCACGCAGGTATCGATATCATTCAGTGCTAAGGCAGTATTTATGCCTGCCCATCTACCCACGCGGGATTCCACACCATCTGCACCGATCACTATTGAGCAATTAGCTATCTTGATCTCGCCAAAATGCTTAAATCTCACTCCTGTAATCTTCTCTCCGCTATATTCCAGACCTATGGCGTCAGCTTTCGTAAGCATTTCCACCCCTGTTGTAATCGCCAGATTGCAAAGCTCAGTATCGAACAAACGCCGCTCAAGAACATAACCGGTGCCATTATTATACATATATGCCTGTTCCCCATCCGGAGAATGCAGACAGGCAGAATCTATCGTAGCAGCTATCCATTTGGGATTGATGTCTATAAAAGGAGCTATACCATTACGCGATACTCCCTCTGCACATCTCACCGGTATCCCTGCTTCCCGGTCACGCTCCAGCATCAGGACACTCGCTCCCTGCTCTGCTGCATAGCGAGCTGCCACACTGCCGGCGGGTCCCGCTCCTATTACCACTATATCATAATTTTTGTGTTTCATTTTTTTGCTCCGCTGATGGCTCTTGCCGGACATATCTGCTGGCAATTTCCACATTCTATGCACTTATCCTGATTGATAGTTACGCAAAATTCGCTGACACTGATAGCATCCACAGGGCACACAGCCACGCAGCTGCCGCAGATGTCACAGAGTTCCCGATTAATTATCATATAAGACTCCTTGCTCTATTTACTGCCAGAGGATTCCTGGCAGTCTATCATATAAAATGATGATCCTCTAAAATTAAAAACAACATCATAATTGCTGTTTGCGGATAGATTCCCGTCTTCGGCAAAGGAAAGACAATTGCTGTCTCGAGCCGGATTATAATTCCTGATCAAAAATAATGGCTCAGGATTTCCCTCACCAAAAGGCTGAAATGCGGGCAGCTCTACCTGAACAAAACTGATTAATTGATTGATCTGACGAGGTTCCAGTACGCAGTCTATATTAAGTCTCCGGTTTGAAAGGATAGAATCTCGATGTGATTCCACATAGTGCTTGAATTGAATGATAAATTCTTCCAGATTCTCCTGCTGCATGGAAAATCCGGCTGCTTTCTGGTGTCCGCCCCACTGGATCAGTAAATCCTGCAGACTCTCAAAGGCTTTGATGAAATCAAAACCATCTATGCCACGAACCTCGCAGACTATCACATCCCCTTTATTCTTCAAAAATACCGTAGGTATTAAATGCGTCTTGCTGATTGTAGTTGCACAAAGTCCCAGATACTGGTGAGGTATCTTATCATCCTGATCATAATGCAGGAAATAAATTCCCATTTCTTCCGGCAGCAGATTGTTTATATAATTACGCACATCACCCAATTGCTTCTCGCTTTCTTTTCGACGTGCTATCAGCGATTTTAAAATCTGGCTTTTATAGATTTTAGGCGAAGTGAGCAGTTTAAAGGCGGTATTATGTCCATTCGCGTCTCTGCCATTTGCCAGCAGCTTGATCAGATATCTGAAAATTGCCATCCGCGAAGAGAAATCTCCCGGAAACCAGAAATATTTGTTCAATACATCCAGAGTCTCATCCTCAAATTCATACCAGTTTTCCAGCACTTCCTTCACTAATATCCGGTTTACTCCATCTAAAGGTACTTTGTCTGATATTGTACCCACTGCTACCCAGAATAAATAGCTGGGATCAGTTACTGTATTGATAATTTCTGCTATTTTCTTGATCAGTAAATAGGTAATTCCCACTCCTGCCATCATTTTATAAGGAAATCGACAGTCCTGCTGCTTGCAGTTGATAATTGCATAAGCTGCCGGTAGTATCTCCGGCACTTCATGATGATCTGTAATCACCACATCGCAGCCCATACTGTTCAAGAGTTCCACCTGTTCCACCGCAGATACTCCACCATCTACGGTAATTACCAGAGATATATTACGGCTCTTCACTTCCTGAATAAACCCGTCCTGCATGCCATGTCGTTCCAGTATCCGGTTGGGAATATAAGCATAATGATCCTGAAATCCCAGCTTATTAAAAAAATCAAAGAGTATATAAGTTGAAGTGATACCATCAATATCATCATCTCCAAAGATCATGATGCGCTCTTTATGCTGAAGGGCTTTGATTATTCTCTGGGCACCATGCTCCAGATCCTTGATCAAACTCAATTTTGGAATGTCTTTTAAGCCAGCATAAAAATAATCTTCCTGGATATTACGGTTGCTTACTATCTGGTCCCGAAAACTCAGGTTTGAGGTGTTAGGCAATTTCCAGTTAAATCTCATTGTATGTCTTCTCGAACCCCCATACCAGGATCTACCTTAGGTATTTCACGCTCGCCGGTCCGCTTAGGCGTTTTCTTGAAAATATCAAATCCCGTAACTCCTATGATCAATTGCAAAGATTCATCTCGATAACCACTATGCTCAGAATTTCCCCGGTAAACATACCGCAAGGCAAAATCAAGCTTACGACCAGGTGAATCAAGCTGCAACGTGCTGCCAGTTGTAAGAGTCATTTCCTGCAGTTCTTTATTGTTATACTTAAAAGGTAATTTGCTGATACTGCCACCAAAACGGAAAGGTATCCGCTCATACCATTTACCATATCCAGCCACCGGATCATAAGAAAGCCCAGTGCCGATCCGCCAGCTATCAGTATATTCTCCACTATTATTTATGCCATCATCATATTCCATACCAGTCGCTGACCAGTTCGTAATATTACCTTCCAGATTCAGCTTCAAGGTATTAGAAAACTGATAGGTGATACCTGCATTAATATTTTCGGGAATTTTATAAAGCTTGTCACTTGTCTTTAAAGTGTCTTCTTCATTGCCAAAATTATAACGATAAACCATATCTCCACTTAAATCCACTGAAGGCTCATAACTGGCTCCCAGAGATACATTACCAAATGTCCGGCTTAACCCCAGCTTATAACCCAATCCGCTGTAATTCTTCTCATATTCATATTTGCTGTCAGTATAACTGCTGCTGTCAAAATCAAGACTCCAGTAGTTCACCTGATTACCAAAATAGTAAATCAGCGATACACCCAGATTCAGATAACGGTTCTTAAAAGCATAATGCAGCGATGTCCGAAACACATCCTCTGTCTTACGGATTATTTCATCATATACCAGACTATCTCCCGCAGTAAAACTGATTCCGGACTTTCCGGTATATAAATTTCCGGAGTAAAGTGAACTCAGTGATATACCCAGCCGATGATTCCTGATCGGTACCGATAGTGTGAAATAAGGCAGATACAAAGCTTCATCACGGAAGCTGTCCGTATCGCTTTTATACCAGAAATATCCCATATTTACGGCTGTGGACAAAGTGACATTATTAGCCGTTACTAAAAGGCTCGGATTATCCTGATTGCAGTTGATCCTGTATAAATCAGAAATCCCTGTATTACCCATTCCCAATCCATATACATCATTACCGTAGCTGTGAAGGGGAGTGCCAAGTGGCGCAAACACCGAATTAGCAAGAAGATATACCCCAGTTAATAACGCCAGAAGCAGAAACTTGACTTTCATTATTATTCCTCATTAATTACTTTTTTCCTGATTATCCAATTTAAGATTTATCCGCAACTTGTCAATTCATTAACTAACCTTGCTGGCATCCCCCCGATATTAAAAAATTAGCTGACTTCCAAAATGCCCTGAAAGGGCATAACTTTAATAGCCATGGGTTTCAACCCATGGATTCAAAATCACATGAAATCCCCCCCCCCTGCCGTTTTCGACTTTGTCG
>JAIPGP010000146.1 GCA_021735645.1 Candidatus Cloacimonadota bacterium | reverse complement strand
AACCGCTATTCTCATCATCTCCCCAGGGAGACACATAAAGGTCAGCATCAATCTCAGTTTCTATAGAATTAAGATAATCAAGTGTATATGTGCCATTTCGACAATAGATAAAATAATTACCTGGATCAGCTACCGATACGGTATCAAGATAAACTTCTGCATCTTCTGTTCTTTGCAGGAACAAATCCTGACATACTGGTCCATAATTGTGATAAATACTACAGCAATTATCAGGGTCAAATTCAATTTCGTAAACAGGTGCATAGGGACTTAATGCAGCATTAAAAATTATTCCTCCCCCAAATTCATAAGCAATATTATCATGGATTGATACTCCTGACAAGTAAAGATCGCTTTGATCGGTATTTACTGCTCCACCTTCAAATGCATAATTACCGTAGATTTCGCAATTTATTAAGCTTAATGTACATAGATGAATTGCTACTCCACCACCAATTGAAGAGAAGCAGTATAATGAGGAATACCCACTTCCACCAGTGATAGAAAATCCTCTAATTATCCAGTTTTGTTCCCCATTAATTAAATTAATACATGCACCATTCTCGGTTCCGTCAATAATCGTTGAATCTATATATGCTACATTGCCCATAGTATATTCAAGGCTATAGATACTTAAATCACTTTTACCTTGAGGATTTATATTTTCGAAGTATCTACCTGGATACACCAAAATTTCATCCCCTTCCTGGCAATTATCAATCGCTGTCTGAATTGAATTATAATCTCCTGTACCATCCTGTATAACTGTCCATTGTTCGGCACAAAGTAATAGAGGTATTAGTATAATGATCATCATTGCCACTTTCATAAAAACTCCTTAATAACAGGTATGCGTTCTGATGAACGCATACCTGTCCATCGTCTCAAGACATCTTCTAATTAATCAGGGTTTGACACAAATTAGTATTTTGTTCTATCCGATCTGTGCCTATCAGAATAATCCATGACATCTGTGTTCTACCTGAATCAAGATCACTTGATCAACATCATCCGATCTCTGATCACTTCCTTACCAGCTTTCATCTGACTAAAATAAATTCCGCTGGCACAAGTTGATCCCTGATTATCCTTTCCATCCCAGATGATTTGATAATATCCTGGATCGCGTAATTCATTTACCAGAGTCCGTACTAATTGCCCCTTGATGTTATACACACTAAGTTCAACCTGGCAGGCTTCTTTTATGGCATATTCTATCATTGTACTAGGATTAAAGGGATTGGGGTAATTAGTCAATGATAATTCAACAGGGATTGGCAAATTATCTGGTTCTTCGTCGAGAGAAACCCTTATATAACGATTTTCCTTATCGTAGATAATATTCCTGGGTTTAATTCTTTCAGTTTTCATATTTCTTCCGTAATAAAGATCAAAGGAAAGATCAGCACCAGGATCATCAGTTATATATGTGCAAAGAATACAAGTGCTGTCTTCCACTACGGCAGCTCCTTTGCATTCTTCATCAGCATAAACGCCAATCTCAAGTGGTAAAGTGGTATCATCAAAAGCAACTATTACCGGGATATAATCTTCTTCTTCCGTCCAGGTATAATTGGTTGCCTGTTGAGATTCTTTTGTTGTTCCTCCCCCACCGGCAGGATTGTGCCATTGAAAATCAATATCTGCAGTTGTGAATATTTTTACCATATCTCCATATTCCAAAGGCTCTGATATGTTTCCTACCCAATGTCCATCGATCTTGGCTATCGTATGATATTGACCCTTCACGATATACAGATCATCTTCAAAATCCTGTATTGCACCAAAATAACTCTGTTTTTCTTCCAGAAAGTATCCTACCCAATTTTCCTGTCCGGCATATAGAGTGATCTCCCTATCGGGTGATTCATTGAAACCACTAACCTCCAGATATGTAGGATCATTACCATCCATTGTAAACACAAATCCCTGAGCGGGATCAACAAGATAATCTTCATTTGACCAATATGTGTCTAGCCATTCAACTAGTTCCATTTGAGGTTCTTCCTGTTCAATAGGCAGCCATCTAATCTGCTCTAATGGAGAATACTCTTCAATTGGAACTAATAATTCAGGTACAACATTGATGTATTGATCCATATTATTTGTCCGATCATTCACTGCCGGGAAACACATCCATTTAACATTGAAGGAGCCCCCCTGAGGTAATGTAGTATAATATTGATCATGATTTTCAACGCATTTTGCACCGATGTCCAGTCGAGTACAATCACTGGCATCTTGATCATCTATATCTTCATACCATAAATCTCCATCGCCATCAGTATCAGGATTACCAGCATCGATACAGGGAGATATAGATACACTATCCCACACAGGAATACAATCATTATCCAACTCCGGGTCACATTCAAGACAATAACTTACTGAACCAGTACCATCAACAATATAGTTTTGGTTAAAGTCTCCATAAGTTATGCAATATGATATTTCGTATGGACTATCATCAATGGAAACAGCAAAGTCAGGATCATCAGAATATTCACAATAGATGTCGTTTGTAAGAGTACAGTTACTGGCATCTTCAATAAATATACAGGATAGATCATCGTTACTTACATAACTGTTATTTGATGATTTTATCTCATTACACTCAAGAAACCAGTTAACATACTGACCATATATATCGCCATCTATAGAGATATTATCATTTTCATAAAAGGTGTTTCCTTCAATTTTTACTTCAGAATCAATTACTGAAAGAGTTGCTCCTTTTTTTGCGTAATGAGTTGGTTCACTTTCATCAATAATTACAAATCCATTATAGGAGAAATCATTATTCGCAATTAATGCATTTTCTACGTTATTAAGAAAGACAGCACCACCATAATTAGCTGAATTACCACTAAAGGTATTATCGTTAATTTTAATATCCATATTATCATAGTCGCATTGTCTTAAATCAATACAAATAGCTCCACCAAATCCATTATCCAAAGGCATTGAAGATATACTTGCAGATTGATTATAACCAATTGATACTGAATTATTAATAAAGCTACAATTATCAACAATGAATTGAAAATCACCGAAACCTCCACAATGATTCTCAAATTCAATAGCACCACCTGAAGAGAAACTTTGGTATTGATTCGCAGATTCACTCCAGTATAACCCATTATCTTCAAATACACATCCAGAGATTGTCAAACTGCTGTTGAACAGACCTTCTATATTTATTGCTGTTGAATATTGTGAAAAGGTAATATTGTTTATCTCTAAATTGATATTACCGAGTAAGAAGAAGAAGGGATCATCAACATTATCACCTTGATTGTAGAATGGACTAAATTCAACATTACTAATTCCATTAATGGAAACCTTAATCATGTCAGAATTTGCTGTATTTAACAGATAATACATTTCATGATTAGGTGTCTCATATGATCCTGCTGTTAAATATATCCTGATTTCTTCATCTGAATAAAACTCACTATTAATGTAATCATTTGTGAATATTACAGCATCTTGAAGGTAGTCAAATGAAGGTGTTTCAGGATTCTGACTGACTAAAATCATTTCTGGGTTTATCTTATCCATTTCCACTAATGGTAGCTCCTGTGTACCAGTTGAATTATCGTAAGTGAAATACTCAGAAATACAAGTATAATGTGGCTTCTCAAAATCATTAATAGAATATTGAATATAGAATTCACCGGATGAAATATTATAAAACCGATAAACTCCATCTAAGTCAGTCTCTGATATGTCAATTAAATCATCCGAGTGATTAAATAATTTTGCTACAATACCGCTATTATCTTGGTAATCTGGCAAAACAACTTCTCCAGTTATATTAGCTCCACCACCATATACATTTGATTCATGCCTAATGTAATTTCTTTTTGTTATCACTAAATCCAAAATTGAACCGACTGGAAGTTGGTCAAACTCAAGATGAGCAAAACCAAAACGACTTATGGCAGTATCTATTATTTCATTACCTGTTGTTTCATTATTTATTGAAAGACACACTAGAGCCTTATTATTAACGTAAACATCTAATGAAGTATCAGTATGATTCAGATATTGATCATACTCTACATTCAATTCTTGAGGTAGTTCTGTGAATAATTCCGTGAATGCTCCACCAAGATAGTGATATAAATTATACGTCCTCTCCTTTTCATCAGGATTATTAGGCCAATTATTTTGTTGTAAAAAATACTTCGCATAATTGTTTGCAAGAGCAGGTTTGATAAAGAAAGACACTAATTCAGAAGAATAATCAATAAGAAATTGAGGCCAAAGGCTGTCGAAAATTCCCCACCCATATACATCATTTACAAATGGACATGTTGTCCTTGTAGCTCCTATTACTCCTAAAGCGCCACCCTCTCTACCCATTATTGATTCAGAAAAACAATCTCCATTATTGTGCCCAAAATTGCCCGACCAGCAATTTATGCTAATAATGACAGGTAGAGCATTATTGTTTAATTCATCAAGATCATCTAAAATATACTCAGGATGCACCCAGCCAATAGAAGAACCATGATCCCGATGAAGAGCTAAAAATGTTCCAGTATTTATATCTTGATTGATTCTTTCAGCATTTGAATTCCATACATAACTACCAACTCCTCCCAATTCTGCTGGATTACTAATTAATAAGTAATTTAGCCCATTATTTCCTGTCCCAAAATAATCCACTACCATTTGAGTATTAGTATTGGTTGACCACAATTCACCTGGTACACCTGAAACAATGGAATATTCTCTAATCGGATTCTTTGCTAGTTCGTTTTCATAGAATCCGAATAGTACCTCAGTAAACAATGTAAACCAACGATCCTGTTCCCAAGCACTACTGAGAAGAGGAGTATCATAAAATTCAGGATAATCTGGCGGTTCTGATTCATAATCTATTATTTTGTTAATTTGACTCATTGCCTCACTAGCATTATGTGGTGTTATTCTAGCTGGTATTAAGTCTGGAAGATGATTCCCATTTACATCAGCAAATAGATTATCTGAATTCATCAAAAAAGTACTATTATTAAGATAATAATAATAGATCGAAGTTATTATATCATTCTCTTCTAGATTTTCATCATGGTAATCACCTACAAATAGAAATGCCACTGGTTTCATTTCCCAGCTATCATAAGCATCATCAAGAAAATTCTCTATTGCTTCGACTGTATTTGAAGCAATTTCTTGGCCAATCTGGAAAATTCCTGTTTTTATTCCTTGCTTTGTTCGAAAGTCTTTTAGTGTTTCAGCGGCAGTCAAAAATTCCCCATTTTCTGGTATGATTATAATATACTCATATTCACCTGGCCGTTGGGTATTTACTTCATCAAAATCAATCTCTGGTAGAGATTCGCTATTAATAAAGAAACTATGGTTAATCGGCTCCCACCAGCGTGAACGTAAACGGTCTTCTCCAAAATGACCATTTCCACCAGAAAAACTGATTTCTATCTGAATGTCATAATATACTATCAATTCATCAGTAATGGGGTTGTATTGGAAGGGCATAAATGCAAAAGGACAACAATCAACACCTCTAATTAAATCATTATCTCCTAATAGCCAAAAATTATCTGGATAAAAGGCGTTTATCAAATAAATTGAATTATCATAGAAATAATTAAGACTATCATCAGTTTCGTTAGGAATCTCAAAAGCTGGAGCTAAATCTATATTCTGATAACATACTGTCTCATAATTAGTAATATTTACCGAAGCTGTTGCCCCTTGTGGTAATGCTAAGTATGTAGAAATAGAAGGTAGATCCGGAGCTCCTGCTTGTCCAGGAAGAAAACATTTTTCAACTAACACTTTTTGTAAAGTATCACTATTTACTAAAACATCCTCGATTTGAAATTGTTCCATTGAGTATGTTAGAGTAACACCTTTACTGGATTGACTTGTTATACTTACACCTGAATCCAGTGAATTATTGACGGGTACAGTATATGATAAAAGTAATACTGGAATTAGCATTACAATAGCAAATATTATTCTTTTCAAAATATCCTCCAATTATAATTTTGGTTTTAGGTTTTCAGATAATTTCTGGAACTCGCTGTCTGTCTGGTAATGCTGTACCGGGCAGACAGTTTTTTTAAGGATATTTTAGTGGATATTCCATTACCATATTTATGCAGAAATATTGTTTCATTAAATGATTTCTACAATTCCGCATTTTGTCTTTCTTCATCATAGTGACTCCAATTAAAAGTTCCAAAAATTACTTTCTTCTACATATATAGTCCGATGAAATGCAAAAGTGTGACAACACCACGCAATATTTCTTACAAAATTATGATATTTCTACTTTCAATTAAGATAACTCAATTAAATATAATAATATAGACCCACAAATTATCTTTCTGTTCAAATTTATTTTGTTAATATATTATTTTTAAGTTAATTAATAAATATTTAAAAACCATTATTGTTATATATATTCGATTTCTCAGGTAAATTTTAGTTTACCTGTTAAAATATTTGTTTATTATGGTTTAGTTTCATAGTATGTATTGTTGATAGCAATAAACATAAATATTGCACTTAAACTTTGATTTATTTTAATTCTTTAATCTGTATTTTAGTTTATTTACATGAAATTTAATCAACCAATTTAGGAAGAATCTCCTGCAAGCAGTCCTCTTCTTATGCTTCGTCTCAATATTTAAATACTGGGAAAAATGGTCGTCCAGTCTTGTCCCGGGTACAGTTCAAGACTAACTTAGAGAGGAGAGTGGTTCAACGACTTCACCAGTTCCAAGTCCCGAGTTCCCAGTCCCGAGTTCCAAGTCCCAAGTCCCAAGTCCCGAGTCCCGAGTTCCGAGTCCCGAGTCCCGAGTTCCCAGTCCCGAGTCCCGAGTTCCCCGTCTCCCCGTCTCCCGACTCACACCACCTCTTTCTTCTTCAGCAGTTCATAATATTGTGGGGCAGTTACCTTGGAGACATTTCCTTTGGGAATATCGGTGATTTTGATAGTGTAGCGCCAGTTATACACGGTATAGCGCACCTCATCATCTGCCTGGGCAATTGTGGAAGCTTTGGCGATTTTGCCGTTTATGGATACCAGATTCAGGTCACAGGCTTTTTTTGCCATAGACCGGGTTTTAAAGAGACATAGTTTATTTAATAATTGATCAATTCTCATCTTGATTTCCTTATATTCAGATTTTTCCAGTATCCACCATTCTCCAGTCCGGTAGAACTGAATAAGGCATAACTGAATATCCCCTTTCTCCAGGAATAACTGATTTTTTCATTAATATCCTCAACTGTGTAACCCCCTGAATCTGACCAGGCACGAATGCCCATCACAGTCTGGGGTTCATAGCCATATTTAGCGATTTTATCCACCGCTTTCTGATAGAGCGGGTCAGCAGCATGATAGTTCATGGGAAATACGCGGGTAACATAGCCCTTTCGCAGCCACAGCAGCCAGTCCTGATTATAGTCTTCTACTGCTTTTTCAGGATCAGAAACCACTGCTGCGGTAAGTTCCACCTCCGGAGCATGACTTTTTAAGCCGCGTCTGATCTTTTTTACCAGGTCAGTAACCTGATCACAGCGCCATTTCTGCCAGTTAGCGGGTGACGGCTTCCGCACCTCCTGCTGGTATCTGGCAAAAGATTCCTCATGATAACCCCATAGATTGCCCGGATAACGGATATAATCAAGCTGTATCCCGGCGATATCATAATTCACTGCCACGTCCAGCACCACATTATAAAGATAATTCTGCACTTCCGGCAAGCCAGGATCAAGGTAGGCACCTTCTTTTTCCCTGGCTTCCATCTTCTCAAAATTCACATTCCTGGTTATCCAGTGCGGTGTCCGATACCAGGGATTATTCAGGCTGCATTTTGCCAGATCATTTGAAGTTGCCACATACATAGTGAGCCAGGCATATACCTGCAGATCAAAGACATAGCACAGATCAATGATATACTGCAAGGCATCAAAATCTTCCTGCAAAAGCTGCGAAGTTGAGTCCGGATTTGGGAAATCACAATTATCCCGATTAGGTGTATAAAAAGTATCTGACCGAAAACGTACTTCCACTAACACGGTATTGAAATCCGCATCAGCAGCTTTAGTTAAAATACGGGAGATTTGTTCCCTGCTGCCCAGGTCCCAGGCAGGTATCCACAAAGCACGCATCTCTTCTGCCCTGATATTCTGGCAGAGAATAAGTATCAGTATAATATATATTTTCTTTATTATCATATTTATTCCTGAATTAGCACTTGTCTCACCTGATTATATTGTCAAGGAATATGACTTGCTGCAAATAAGAAAATATAGAACACGGATGATAGGGATTACACGGATTTACGCGGGTAATGTTACTGCGAAATGGTATATTGTTCCGTTTAAGCTGGTGATTTGTGGCTTAATTTTGTAGCTTAATCCTCCCGGATTAAGGCTTTATTTCCATCAAACTGGGAAGTTTGATCTACAAGAAATACGTACTATATAGATTACATAATCCTGGCGAGGATAAAATAGGAGGTAATTCTATTCCATACTCTTGTAACCCACAGGGAAGCCACTCAGAAGCCACAGGGCGGATAAAATTGACAGATATTTATCATAAGATATTTATTAACTGTTAGTTATGCCCTGATTAGTTTAAAAAAGACAAGGATATTTTATTTTGAAACATTTTTAACATTCTTCTTCATTGAATAAAACATGATTTAGATTGAGGAACAATAGTTCCAATCAGACCAGGATGTTACAATGTATCCAGTGCTTCCAGCTCTGGAATTAAAAAAGAATTCAAGACCAGGTCTTGTTACAATGTATCCAGTGCTTCCAGCTCTGGAATTAAAGAAGAATTCAAGACCAGGATGGTCTTGTTACAATGTATCCAGTGCTTCCAGCTCTGGAATTAAAAAAGAATTCAAGACCAGGATGGTCTTGTTACAATGTATTCAGTGCTTCCAGCTCTGGGATTAAAGAAGAATCCAAGACCAGGATGGTCTTGTTACAATGTATCCAGTGCTTCCAGCTCTGGAATTAAAGAAGAATTCAAGATCAGGTCTTGTTACAATGTATCCAGTGCTTCCAACTCTGGAATTAAAGAAGAATTCAAGACCAGGAGGGTCTTGTTGCAATGTATCCAGTGCTTCCAGCTCTGGAATTAAAGAAGAATCCAAGATCAGGAAGGTCTGGATACGCAGATAAATCTGATTTAATATAAGTCTGGTTGTAATTAGTCGCTAACCATTGCGAAGGTATCCTCCTTCGCCAAGGCTTCAGAGGACGTTCCGCCATTGGCAAGGAAGCTTAGTTTCTTCTTTACATTACAATCTTTAGCTAAAAGCGAAAGCTACAGTTCATTGAGAAATTTCTAATTTGAACTACGGGTAAGACGGAAGCCTATACCGATGCTACCACCAGGTCTGTCGATAGAGCGATCAGCTACTCGACATAAACGGGTATAATAATTCCTGCTACCACCCCGACTCACACGGTAATTGCCCGAGTCCGCTCCTTTCGGGTTAGTCTGTGCACTACTGCTATAATTACCAGACCAATCATTACATAATTCACTCACATTAACACTCATGTCATAAATACCCAGTTCATTAGCCTGCTTACAGCCAACGCTATGTGTCTTACTTTCCGAATTAGCTTTATACCAAGCCACACTACTTATATCATTGCTGCCAGAGTATCAATAACCTTTGCTTTTATTACCACCTCTGGCAACGTATTCCCACTCAGCTTCCGATGGCACTCTTTAGCCAGTTGCTTTAAAATCACATTTAATCTTATCACCTGAACCGGTGTAACAGCGATCCAATCCCTCTTTGTCGCTTAATTTATTACAAAATTCTACAGCATCAAACCAGCTAACTCGATCAACCGGTGCATCTTTACCAGATCTTTTGAACTTAGAAGGATTATTACCCATCAAGGATTCATACAATTCCTGGGTGACTTCATATTTGCCGATATAAAAATCACCTAGTGTAACGCTGAGTACAGGTTTTTCATCATTTTCATTATTATCTGAACCCCTTTAAAAAGTCCCACCTTTCACAAAGACCATTTCAACCACGCTTGAGTTCGTATCCAGAGGTGATTCAGAACCTTCCACGTAAATCGAAGATAATAAAAAAAGTAAAAGAATTCCTGTATAAATTCGCTTCATAATATTCCTCCTATTTTCAACCCTATAATTTCTCAAATCCAATTCGCAAAATCATAAGTATAAAACTATTCGTCAAATATTTTACTTATGTGTCCCGCCTACTCTATACCGACTATTTCGCAGCCTATTGCGGAAAAATTATGACTATTCCGACAATTGGCTGCAGTTTAGACAGAATTTTTAGCGAGAGATTTATTAATATTTCACTTCAATAAAAGCATTCTCCTGGTGAAGCTATTATTTTCAATTTGTAATTTATATAGATAAATGCCTGATGAAATGATATTCCCTTCCTCATCTTCCCCATTCCAGAATTCTTCCTGTCTTCCTGGAGCAAGCTCTTCTGAAAGTAGTTTATTCACTATTTGTCCCTTAAGATTATATATTGCCAGTTCAACATATTGCTGTTTGTCTAATGTGAAATAGATTGTGGTTGCAGGATTGAATGGATTGGGATAATTCCTCAGATCAATAGTGTCATTAATATCCGGGAATTCTTCATCATTCTCAACAACGGGAACATTCTCCCACCAGGTAAGAGCTGCCGAGATTCCTCCGCTGGATAGCACATCCGCCCCGGTGATAATATCCATATCATCATCATTATCAATATCAAAACTCTGTATCTGCCAGATCCCATTATTAAAATCATCAATTGTGTGACGTGTCCAGCTTAGGGGACCTTCATTATTATTTTCCCACCAATATATATCGTCAGACGCCCAGGCAGTTCCCATTACATCCAGATCATCATCACCGTCCAGATCTGCTGTACAGGTATTTAAAGCACAATTTACATTTGGATCAATGACAAATTTTATCCAGAGAATGGGAGTTCCGCTGCAGTTTTTCCACCATGAAATTTCATCATCATATGCTGCCGCGCCTAATACGTCTATAAAGCCGTCATTATCAATATCACTTACGCATACCCAGTGCGCCATGTCAAAATTATCATCTATGACCTGTTTGGTCCAGCTTACAGGATTCTCACCATCATTATACCATAAGGCGATCTCATCGGCTTCTCCTGCTGCACCCAATATATCAATATCTCCATCATTATCTATATCAACTGCATATACCGATTGTGTGCCGGCAAAATCATCTGTGATCTCGTTCTCCTGCCAGCCTGTTCCATTATAATCCCACCAGCAGATCTTTCCCAGTGCAGCTGATGTGGCAATTACATCCATATTACCATCATTATTAATATCCTCAGCAAATATCCCGTGTGAGCTTATAAAACCTGTAGCTATGGAAATTCTCTCCCAGGAAGGGATTTCATCACAGCTGTTCATCCAGCAGACAATTTCACCGGTACGCAGTGTTGAAAGGATATCAACAAATCCATCATCATTAATGTCTGCGGTATAAACATAGAAACACTCTTCATCTGTTATGGTAAATTCCGTCCACTCAAGGGGATTATTGCCCTCATTACGCCACCATTTGAGAGCTGGGGGATCTGTCACTGAAGCCACAATATCCAAATTACCATCATTATCAAAGTCTGCAGCATAAAACCCTGGATTACCATGCCCGTTTTCTGTGATAGTGTGTTCAATAAAACTTATCTCCTGAGCCTGTAAGCTTACAAAACAAACTAAAATGATTAAAAAAGCTTTCATATTATTACTCCTTTTAATTATCTATCAAATGCTCAATGGTCTGCATTTTTATTCGCTTATAATATTTCTTAAGATTTTCTTTTACAGACTGCTCAATTTCCTGATATGATAGTTTTTTCCTGATCATCTCGTTTGTTTTGGTCAGGATGAACGATCCCACATTGGCATTATAGGTCAGGATTGATGTATAGGGGTCATTACACCACTGAGCCTTATAGAGCTGCTTGAAATCGGGAGACAAAAGGGAAAGAAAGTATTCCTTGCCATCAGAAAATATTTCCAGCCAGTTGTAGCTGATATTCTGTGATATCTCCTCATCAAAATGGCTTGAGACATATTCTACACCCATAAGCCCGGGGATAGTTTTAAAGCTCTGAATAAAGACTTTTACCCCTCTATTTGCAGTTTGCTGGATAGCATCTATTATTTCCGGCTCGGTAAGTGTGGTACAGGCGATAAGGATCACTTCTTCTGAGCCGGATATTACTTCTTGTGCTTTCGAAAACGCCTGACTTAACTGGGTAATTGGAAATATTCCTGTGTTAGCCTTGATCTGTTTAATATCTTTCAGTTCCTCTTCCACTTCTTCCCTGGTGGCTGAGAATTTCTTCTCTTTCTCATCTAAATATTCTGTGATCGGGATAGCTGAATATGTGAGCGGTTGTGCTGCCTGGTTTCCCTGGATAAGTCCTTCGTTTTGCATAATATCCAGTGCTTTATATATTGTCGTTTTGGGTTTACTGATGATTTTGGCTACTTTATAGGCTGTGATATCAGGTTCCCTGAGTAGTACCAGATAGATTTCAGCTTCAATTTCCCTGAGACCGATCTTAACCAGACTATCAATTTTTCTTTTATCCATCGGCGCCTCCGTTTAGTAGTCACATTATGACTACCATTAAGAAATGTCAAGATATTTTATAGTTTACCTCTCATCCCCCAGGAATTAAAACAATTTCTGCAGCTAAGTCATACGTGCACCGCTGGGTATTTTCAGGGGCGCAGATGACGACCATTATCAGCATATTTCAGCATGATATATTTCTCAGATTGAAATTTGAAATAGATTAGTTGATTGGTCGTAGTTCTCGCCCCACTTTCGGAGTACCGCCAGCGGTGCAAGTCCTACTTAACTGGTCAATTATCATTAAAATTCCTGCTATG
>JAIPGP010000010.1 GCA_021735645.1 Candidatus Cloacimonadota bacterium | reverse complement strand
CAGCCATATTCCACTCCTTTAAACATCGTTACTAATAATATAATAGTAACGAGAAGAAAAGCAAAAAAAATATGCATTTTGTCATATTTTTATTGTAGTTATAAATTTTTCCTCGTTATTATTAGCGGGAATGCAGGTTACACGTCTGCGAAACTTGAGTAAAATTAAATATAGGGGTATATATATCAAAAAAGGGGCAAAAATGTAAGATTTTGTTGTAATTAATATTATTGCAGGGAGTTATGACCTTACATTTTCCTTACTTTCCTTACATTTATGAATCGTGAGACGTGAATCGTGTGCCCCGTAGAACATAATTGAAAGCATAGAATATGAGTAACTGTAACCTGCCAAAGAGATTGATGAAATTAAAGAAAGCTGTAATTTTTTATATAGTTAAATATAGTGGTAATCTTCAAAAAACGGCAAAAATGTTACTTTATGCTGTAAATAACATAATAGCAGACAATTATGAGGTAACATTTAGTAAAATTAGTAACATTTTGCGATCTATAATAGCCAGGAAGTTCAGATATGCGAAGTAATAATCATAAAAGAAAGGATTAAAACCGATCTTATGATTGGTGATTAGTGTGCTTCGAAGAGGAGAAGGGAGAGGAATTACTTTGAACAAAAAGGTAGATAATTACGCTGGTGAGAGATGACAAAAAAACAAATAGAATTATATTATTAGCCAGGGGTTAAACCTCCATCGTTATAATTAGCGGGAATGCAGGATTAAAGCATGTTCACCGTTATGCCATTGATAGCAGCAGAAAACTGAAACCTGAGATACCTTATCGATGAGTAAATAACATTCCAATCCTCCATGAACTTGAGTTTGAATTTATTCTATAATTTTCTCCCTCTTCTCGTAATAAAAAATTAGGATTGACATGTTTCCTGATTAGAATATACTAACTTTAATAAATGAGCACTAGTGATATTGGAGGTGTTGAATAGGAAACATGGAAGTAATCATAAAAGAAGTAAAAAATAAAAAAGACCTGAAAAGCTTCATTTCATTTCCATATAAACTCTATAAAGGGAATAAATACTGGATACCGCAATTAAATACTGATGAAATGAATCTTTTTATCCCGGCAAGAAATCCTGCTTTTGAATTCTGCGAAGCAAAACAGTGGCTGGCATATATGAATGGAGAAGTAGTGGGAAGAATTGCAGGTATCATCAATCATCGCTTCATCGAAAAGTGGCAGGATAAATTCTGCCGGTTTGGCTGGATTGATTTTATAGATGATGAAAGCGTCTCCAAAGCCCTTCTTGATACTGTGGAAAACTGGGCAAAAGCCAAAGGACTTTCTGCGGTGCACGGTCCTCTGGGATTTACTGATCTTGATCCGGAGGGTATGCTGATAGAGGGTTTTACTGAACAGAGTACGATAGCCACTATTTATAATTATCCATATTATCCTGAACATCTCGCCAGACTGGGTTACATAAAAGATATTGACTGGATGGAATATGAGATAACTATTCCCGACAAAGTGCCGGAGAGGATCGTGAGAATTGCTCAGATTGTCCAAAAAAAGAATAAACTGAAAATACTCCATGCAAAGAAAATTAAAGAGTTAAAACCGTATTTCTATGATGTATTTGAAGTGCTGAATAATTCTTATAAAGATTTATATGGTTTCATCCCTTTAAGCGAAAAACAGATCACAAAATATATCAAGCAATATATCAGCTTTGCGAATCCTGACTATATTAACATTATTGTAGATGAAAATAACAAGGTCGCAGCCTTTGGATTGACCTTTCCCTCTCTCTCCAAAGCATTTCAAAAGGCAAAAGGCTCTCTCTTCCCCTTTGGATTTATTCATATCCTTAATGCCCTGAAAAACAACAATCTAATTGATCTTTATCTGATCGCTGTTCGCCCTGATCTCCAGAGTAAGGGAGTAAACGCCTTGATCTTGAGAGAGTTGATTAACAGCTATATTAACCACAAGTTCGTTAAAGCAGAAACTAATCCGGAACTTGAGAATAATATTAAAGTTCAGGATCAATGGAAATTCTTTGACCGTCGACAGCATAAAAGACGCAGATGTTTTATTAAGCATTTTGAGTAGAAATATTCTCAGTCACGGTAAGAAATATCAGGCAAAAGAGCAAAAAACAACAGGGTGTGATAAAAAAAAGAGAAAAATGGCAAAAAACATTTTGACAAAAAAAACTCAATCTGGAAATTAGCACTTGAAATAGTTAATTGCTAATTTTAATAAAATAAGGAGGTAATTATGGCAAAACAACTGAAGTTTAGTCATGATTCCAGAACATTACTCAAAAAGGGAGTCGATGAACTCACCAATGCAGTAAAAGTAACTTTGGGACCGCGTGGTCGCAATGTAGTTTTGGACAAGAAATTTGGCAGTCCAGTAATCACAAATGATGGAGTAACGATTGCCAAGGAAATCGAGTTGGAAAATGAATTTGAGAATATGGGAGCCCAGCTTTGCAAGGAAGTAGCAGAGAAGACCCATGATAATGCCGGGGATGGTACCACCACAGCAACAATCTTAGCTCAGGCAATCATCGAAGAAGGACTGAAGCATGTAACTGCTGGTGTTAATCCCATGTATTTGAAGCGTGGGCTTGAGAAAGCATCTAAGGCAGTGATAGCAGAGATACATGAATTAAGCAAAGAGATCAAAGACAGCAAAGAAATTGCTCAAATAGCATCAATCTCAGCCAATAATGATTTTGAAATAGGGGAATTGATCGCCAAGGCCATGGAAGAAGTAGGCAGAGACGGAATAATAAATGTAGAGGAAGCCAAATCAATCGAAACTTACATGGAAAAAGTAGAAGGCATGCAATTTGACCGTGGATTTATCTCACCTTACTTTGTAACTGATCCTGATAAGATGCTGACAGAATTTGATGATCCTTATATTCTGATGTATGATAAGAAGATCAGCGTGATGAAAGACCTGTTGCCGATTTTACAGGAAGTAGCCCAGACAGGTAAGCCACTGATGATAATCTCAGAAGACATCGAAGGCGAAGCCTTAGCAACATTAGTGGTTAATAAACTGCGTGGCACTTTGAATGTTGTAGCAGTAAAAGCTCCCGGGTTTGGGGATCGTCGTAAAGCTATGATGCAGGACATCTCAATCTTAACTGGTGGTACTGTGATCAGCGAAGAAACAGGACGCAAGCTTGACAGTGCCAGCATGGAAGACCTGGGAACAGCTCGGAAAGTAGTAATTGATAAAGATAACACCATCATCCGAGAAGGTGGCGGTTCCAAGCAGGATCTGGAAGCCAGAGTAAGTCAAATCAAAGCCCAGATCGAAGAGACAACCTCAGATTATGATAAAGAAAAGCTGCAGGAAAGATTAGCTAAGCTTTCCAGTGGTGTAGCTGTGATCAAGATAGGTGCTGCAACAGAAACTGAGATGAAAGAAAAGAAAGCTCGGGTGGATGATGCACTTCATGCCACACGTGCAGCTGTGGAAGAAGGCATCGTAACCGGTGGTGGAACTACTCTTATCTATGCATCTCGGGCAATAGACAACTTGAAGCTTACTACCCATGAAGAGAGAGTAGGTGCTCAAATATTGAAAACAGCATTGACTAAACCAGCTTATCAGATTGCTACTAATGCCGGAGAAGAAGGTGCTATCATCGTGGAAAAGATCAAAAAGACCAAGGATACTCACTTTGGTTATAATGCCGCAATCAATAAATTCGAGAACTTGTTTGAAGCCGGTGTGATCGATCCTGCCAAGGTTGTTCGTAGTGCTCTGCAGAATGCTGTGTCTATAGCAGGATTGCTTCTTACCACTGAGTGCATTATCACAGATATCAAAGAACCCGAACCACCAATGCCAGGCGGAGCTCCTGGAATGGGTGGCGGAATGCCGGGGATGTATTAATTCGTGAGACGTGAATCGTTAATGGTTAGTCGTTAGTCGTGAATCGTTAATGGTTAGTCGTGAATCGTGAATAGATAATAAAAAAAAGACCAGCCGCTGGAAATATCCAGCGGCTGGTTTTTTTTATATGCAGCCTGAAACTTAGTCCAGACTGGAATTTTTATTCAGGTTGTTATTAATTTTTCGGCTTACAACAGGAGCTGGTTCGCAGGGGAAACGGTCAATGATACCTACGATATATTGCAGGATCAGGGAAGCATCAAAGGCTTCCATATTGCCATTATCATCAACATCACCCAGATAGAGTCTCCAGTTTTCCCAGGGAACGGGATCAATCACCGGCAACGGGTCTAAGCCAACGAAATATTGCAGTAAAAGAGCAGTATCATAAGCATCAACAACTGTGCTTTCATTAATATCACCAAAGTATACTTCGCCATCATACCAGCTGGAAGCTTCATTGGAGGGCAGCGTTTCTCCGCTTTCCGTGTAATACGCTGTCACATAATAATGATAATTACCAGGCAGATAGGGAGTATGGAGGAAACACATTTCAGCAGATGTACCAGCCAGTTGATAGCCATCACCATTAAAATTAGCATAAATGTTATAATACTCGATATCACGAATATCATGGCTGATCTCCTGAGAGCTAAGCTCCCAGTTTAGTAAAACTCCATCTTCAGAAGCCACCGAAATAAGACCATCCGGCGAAGGGATAAAACCCAGCATGATATTCTGATTAGTTGTCTGCGTTTGTATAATCTGAATATCAGTAACTATAAAATCTTCATAGCCGGGCAGAGTAGCTGTAAGATCATAAGTTCCTGGCTCAAGGATCAAGGTATATTCGCCTAATGAGTTTGGTTGAGCAATCTGATCATCAACTTCGATCATCACATCCTGCATATTGCCAGTGCCACCAATGCTCACGATTCCTTGAATATAACCCAGTAGTAACAAACTGGGTTCATCAATCTCGACATTGTCGATGTACCAGTAGTTAATGTTAGATGAATTTCCAGAGAAGGTGAATGCAAAATAAAAAGTAGGCGAGCCAACATCCGAATTATAAATATTTACATTGCTGATAGTAGCACTCTGATTTTGAGGTGGCCAGGTCGCAGTCTGCTGCCAGTTGTTGCCATTTGAGGATGTTTCAAGCGCTAGAGTATAAATACCACTGTAATGATTTACATTCTGGCAGAAAGAAAGGTCTATTTCACTGGAGCCGGAAGTGGAAAAAGGACCGCAAATCAGTCTTTGATCACCGTTAACTGAGGGACTCCAGATAAATTTTGCCTCAGGAGCAGAGCCACCAGCATTATTACTTGATCCACTCTCCCAGTTCTGTCCGTCAATATACCAGCCGTCTGGTGGGAAAGTACCAGAAAAATCCTCATTGATAAGCACAGGAACCTGACTGATAACAAAGATGAAATCTCCACTTACGGAATAATCCTGCCCCGCATTCAAAACCCAGTGCACTGTGCATGAATGGCTCATTGTTGAGCCTGAGGAAGCGGTAAATCCAAAGATCCCCATGATTATACTTTCGCTATTGATATTACCCGGACCATAGGTATCATTATTGATATCCAGATAGGCATCATTAGTAGAAAGAGTGAATTGGGAATCATAAACAGGTGCTCCTCCAGTATTAGCAAAACTTATCAGGACATCAGCGGTTTCCCCTGCATCCAGAATATTATCAATGCCATCATTTACTAAATAATTATAATAGCTGACAAGAGGAGCATTAAGTTCTATCTCGGTAATGAGCTCCCAGGCGCTTTCATTTGAAGAGATAATCACATTTATGGAAGCCAGATGCCCATCAGGAACTTCACTATCTACAGTGAGATAAAATGCCTGGTTATTTGACTCTATTGTGCCAGCTTCTATATCAGGATAGGCACTGCTGTCATCTATCAGATCAATCCAGGTATCTATCGTAGATAAATTCACAGAGACGTTATGGGCTATTTCAGAACCAACATTACTGATCAGCAGATCAAAATAGATATTTTCACCATAATCTGCAGCTCCATTGCCATTTTCATCATCAAGCTCAATATTACTCATTGTTAAAATTGGTCCATCAGGAGGAATAGGCATAGTAGTAAATAAGATAGCACTCTCATCAGTAATTGTTCTGGCAGCCGTTGGATAGCTGTTATCAAAAGTGTATTCCAGTCCAATCATCCCGGTATGATCTTCAAGACCCACAGTGCAATACTGTCCATGATCTGCTCTATAGGAGCCTTGATTGACATTATTAAATACTTTATACTGGATCTTTATTTTACTATCCATGGTACTGGTGGGATAATAATTTGCGTCATAAAGGATGATCTGGAAGGTTTCCTCGGCATTATTATATTCATTCTGGAAATGATCCCATTCAATAACATAATAGTGCATACCGGGATCATAGTAGGTATAAACATGACCTAAATATCCATTATGAATATCATCCCAGAAAGCAGCTATCATTGGACTTGGTCCATGGGCTTCAGGGACATGCCAGTTCATGAAAGACCTGATCTGCGTACCACCAGGAGCTATCCAGCCGGCAGTTCCGACTGTGAACATAGTGTATTGCTCTCCGTAATAATTAAATGTGAACGAATCGGGGAAAGAAACATCTTCAATATCACAATCATCTCCACCAGTTGAAATCCCTACTTGTGTGCCATTACCACCGAGGAAGGGATTTATTTCTATCCAGTTATATGTCGGGCATGCAAGATATCCATCATCCTGATCATCATAGGCAAGATAGCCATAAGCATCGGGGCCCAATGGATCATTTCCTGTCACAATACCTACTTCCAGATTAAATAATATGGTTTGCACAAATCCCTCTGAATTGGATAAAGTCATTAAAAAGGGAATCAATGTTCCCGGAATTGCAAAAGAGCTTAAAGTAATTTCAAAAAAATTACCCAAATTGACTGCAGAATTACCCGGCAAAATATTGTTGTAAGAACCATTGGCATCATCAATTTCAATAAAGGAATCATTACTGGAAAGTAATGCGGTCAATGAACCTGTGGCAATATCACCAAGATTTTCAATTTCAACCGTAATTCCTGCAGTCTCCCCAGGATTAATAATTCCACTTATTCCACTTAGAGTATAACTATTAAACGAGAGAAGGGGAGCAGCAACAGTTAAGTCCAATATCCCATTGAATTCCTGAGTTCCGCTGCTGATAGTTACTTCCAATTGAAAAACTGAACCACCAATAACAGCGGGATCGATATTCAATATAAAACTGCTCAATGGAGCAAGTTCCTCTCCGGCATTAATATCAGGATAACTAACTTCCGGGGTTGTTATTGTAATCCATGGTTCAGGGCAATTGATAATACCAGTCACTCCAGAAGCAGCTTGTGACCCTGAATTATTTACGAGAATATCAAGTTCTATAGTCTCACCATTATTTATAATGCTATTTCCATTTCCAATTGATGAACCAAAATTATCATCATCAATATCATAATCGCGAGGATTTAACTGCACGTTCTGAGCTGCTATAGTGAATTCATCCTGAAAAGAGAGATAATCATGGGCAGTTACTGTTATAATAACATCTCCTGATTCAGCTTCAGGAATAGGCAGCCAAATATCTCCTGCGGCATTAGTGTATCCCGTAGCAAATATTTCATCTCCACCCTTAAGTATAGTAACCCAGGCATTTTCTATACCAGTCCCCTGAGCATCTGTTACTGTTACAGGAATATTTAATGCCCCTAATCCAACTATTAAGGGATATTCCACATTTATTGCCTGAGGAATACCGGTATATAAACTTACGCTGGGGTCTCCCATCAGATTATTCCAGTGCGAGAACATATTTACATAATTACTGGGATTCTGGGGATAATTCATATATAAATTATATTTACCATTAACCAGAGCACCACCTGGAGAGAATATATCAAGATTAAAAATACCTTCATACATCCCGGCAGTTACACAATTATTAAAGCAGGTATGGGTTCCAGTAGTAGCTGTCCCAACAGAAGCGATAGCTCCTTTAGGATTTGTAATTGATCCAGCTCTGGCAAATACTTCACTCCGACAGGTCTCAAGAAAGCCACCAGTTCCACAGGTCAAGATCGTGACAAAGGGCAGCATCCACCCATTATTAAGTGAAGTTATACTGATAATATTAAAACCACTCATTCCGATAAATCCTCTATAACAGAAATATAGAGTTCCTCCATTTAAAGCACTGCTCATCTGAGAAGAATAACTACCGCTGAAAATCTCATTATAGCTAAAGTCCGGATTATATGCCAGAGTGACTTCCTGCACATATCGACAGGTGGAAATAGTGGAAGGACCTGACGAACTGGAATCTCCAACTAAAGTGATCGTCTCCATCCAACCCGGATTTGTCACATAGGGCTGTTTCTCATAATTGATAGATTTTGCAATCATAGTCTGCAGTTCAGTAATATTTTCAAAGGGCATTCTACCCACAATAATATCTGCCAGAACATCTTCACCGGCTAACTGACTATAGGGCTGGTCTCCTTCTCCATTATAAGAGCTCCAGGTATCGATCCAGGTAGGAATATTATAAGAACCGCCTGCATCACCTACTAAAACAACATATTCGGGAGGGTTTTCCCAGTTATTGTAAGCAGATTGGATATAATTTTTTATGGCAATATTAGACGTTCCTGCTTGAGTTGTACTCGCTGTATGCACTTCATAACCACGCTCATGTTTCCAGGTTGTTAGATATGACAGTGCCGAAGTCACCTGGGTATTATTTGTGTGAATAAAAAGGATTGATGGCTGCTGAAACTCATCTCTTGTTTCAGAAACTTCATAATTTATAATATTACCCTTATAGAAAAGTTCAAAAGCTCGAGAGATATAATTATCATCATTCAGTTCATTGATTCCCGGCTCAGAAGTCATACTTACCTGCAGAGTAAATTCACTGACAATTGTCAATTCACGGCTGACAGGATCCCAGGTGAATGGACACACAGTTACTGGCACAAGCCTTATATCCCGCATAATTGCCGGCTCTCCCAGAAAAGCTGATGCTTCAGGAAAAATACTTCCACTGGTATAATACTGTTCATCACGTTTGAATTCATCTCTTGCAGGTTCACTTTCAAGCCGTAATTCCTGGCGTGGAAATATCATCACATCTGATAATATGGAATTATTCAGTACTTGATAACACAATTGAGGTGTACCAGTCCCGCTGATTGCCACTAACGTGGTAAAAACTGGCAGATCGGGTTTCCCTATCTGCAGCAGATCGCCTTCACCTGGATGTGAAATCTGCAGATATTTCTCCCCGGCTTTTGTTATAGTTTCTATTTCATAACCATTAAGTTGAAAACTCAATTCTGTATTATTACGATCAGAATTCTCACAATTAAATGTATTGCTGTCACTATTCTGCAGACTTATCCATTCTGCCTGCAGACTCCAGATCATCAGCACTATCAGGATAAGAAATATTTTTTTCACTAAACCTCCGTTTCTTTAAATTTATTTTATAAGCTAAGCTTTCAGTTGAGCTAAGCTATTGAGTTAGCATTATTCATACTTCGCAATTAAAAAAAGACGAAACAATTTAGACTGATAACTGAGTGCTATAAGTCATAATATTTTTTCATCTTATGCAAATCCTTGCATGAATTTAAAATAATTACAGAAAGCTTTGCGTATTTTTTTTTATTTACCAAATCACAAAATACGCAAAGGAAAACAACATTAAAAAAGAAGAAAAGAGCTGCAAGTCCGTCAAGAAAAATCGCGTTTTATTGGTCTCACCATCATGAATCCCTATTCTGCCGGTATATACATTTGTTTCCCTCTCCACTCGGTGGTTGTTGCACCTCATTTAGTTTCCAATAATATTCGTAAATTTTCTACTTTTACTACCAATTTAATTGAAATATGCAATTATCTTAAAAATCGTAAGTTAGAATCAGTTTGTATGGAATCAACCGGAGTTTACTGGATAACCCTATATAACTTATGGAAATATGGTTTTGAAGTTTTCTATGCAATTCAAATCAAGCTAATAATCTTCCAGGTCGTCAGAGAACTGACGATCTTGACTTTGCCTGGATTCAAGAACTACTCTCATAAGGTTTGCCCACTAATTCATCTATTCCTGAACATACTATTCGGATTTTCCTTACTTGATGAGGCACCGTGAAAATCTTATTCAAAACCAATCGCATCCTAATTTTAGAATCCATTAACAAATAATTGTGTCTTTCAATTACCTAAGAGATGTATTGATAATTAAGCGATTAAAGAAGGCAAGACAAACTTAAAATCTTTACAGGTCACTGCTGACAACATTTTGGGTAATTTCATTTGTAAAGAATTCTATCTGGAATTCAATGTCAATTTTCCTAGAAAAAACTAAGTGAACACTATAGTCAAAATAGAATTATCATGGAAATGGATAACGCTAGTTGGTACTCAGCCCAATCAATGTTTGGCATACAAAACATCAAACCACCGTTTTTACCACCAGAGGCACCGGAACTAAATCCTGTAGAGTGCATCTGGCATCATATCAAAAAAAGGCATTTCAGTAACATACTCTTGAATTATAGAGAAGAAGTAGAGCAAAGGCTTGTAACCGCATTAGCCGAATTGAATCAAGAAAAAACAAAAATGAGTTGTATACAACTCGGAAATATTAGAAAAAAACCAGCTGCTGGATATTCCAGCAGCTGTTTTTTTTTACTATACTATTAATCTTTAGCAGATTGAGAATTTAGATTGCGATTAACTTTTCGGGTAACGACTGGAGCAGGTTCGCAGGGGAACTGATCAATGAGCCCCACAATGTATTGCAGGATCAGGGAAGCATCAAAGGCTTCCATATTGCCATTATCATCAACATCACCCAGATAGAGTCTCCAGTTTTCCCAGGGAGCAGGATCAAGCTCTGGCAGCGGGTCAAAGCCGACGAAATATTGCAGTAGAAGAGCAGTATCATAAGCATCCACAACGGAGCTTTCATTGATATCACCAAAATGTACTTCACCATTATACCAGCTGTAAGCGTCATTGGAGGGCAGTGTTTCTCCGCTTTCCGTGTAATACGCAGTCACATAATAATGATAATTACCCGGCAGATAGGGAGTGTGAAGGAAAGACATTTCAGCAGCTGTGCCAGCCAGTTGATAGCCATCGCCATTAAAATCTGCATAAATGTTATAATACTCAATATCACGGCTGATTTCCTGAGAACTGAGCTGCCATGAAAGCATTACGCCATCTTCCTGAGCAATAGCACTCAGGTTTTCCGGAGAAGGTATAAAGCCCAGAATGATATTCTGCTGGGTAGTCTGGGTTTGAGTTACCAGAATATCAGTTGCCACAAAATCATCGTAGCCAGGCAAAGTAGCAGTAAGAGTATAAGTTCCCGGTGAGAGGATAACCGTATAATTACCGGCAGAATTAGGATGGACGATCTGGTCACCCACTTCTATACTCACATTCTGCACGTTACCAGCACCACCAATACCCACCATACCTTCAATATAACCCAAGGGTTCCACGCTCACACCTTCAATCTCCACATCATCAATGTACCAGTAATTAATGTTATAGGAATAACCAGAGAAAGTGAAGGCGAAATAGAAAGTGGGTGAGCCAACATCTGAAGTATTGATATTTACATAACTAATGGTAGCACCCTGGTTTTGAGGGGGCCAGCTTGCAGCCTGCTGCCAGGTAGAGCCATTAGAAGAAGTTTCCAGCTTCAATTCATATGTTCCGCTGAAGTGATTAACATTCTGGCGGAAAGAGATGTCTAATTCACTGGAGCCGGAAGTGGAAAAAGGACCACAAACCAGTCTTTGATCACCGTTAACTGAAGGACTCCAGTTAAATTTTGCTTCAGGAGCAGAGCCACCAGCATAACTACTTGATCCACTTTCCCAGTTCTGTCCGTCAATAAACCAGCCGTCAGGCGGGAAATTGCCAGAGAAATCTTCATCAATCAAAACAGGAACCTGACTGATAACAAAGATAAAAGTTCCAGACACAGCATAATCCTGTCCGGCAATTAAACTCCAATTGATAGTAGCCTGGTGTCCTGTGGGAGCATTCGCAGCAGCAGAGAAACTAAATATCCCGGTAGAGAATGCCTCGCCGGGAATATCACCAGGATTAAAATCATTATTATTGATATTAAGATAATTATCCGCAGTAGCGAGGGTAATTTGAGCATCGTAAACAGGAGCTCCACCACTATTGAAGAAACGGACCAAAACATCAGATGTTTCACCGGAATCAAGGATATTATCAACGCCATCATTTACAAAGAATTCAAAAAAGTTCAAGTCAGGGGCATTAAGTTCCAGCTCAGTGATAATCTGCCATTCGCCTTCATTGCATGAGATAGTAGCAGTAATCGCTGCCATATGCCCATCTGGAACATTGCCATCTACAGTCAGGAAAAATGGCTGATTGTTTGCTTCCATTACACCACTCTGAATATCAGGGTAACTGCTGCTGTTATTGATTATATTTATCCAGCTATCTTCAGTTTCCAGATTTACTGAAACATTATGAGCGATTTCTGAGCCTACATTATTAACTATTAGATCGAAATAAACATTTTCACCATAATCTGCATTACCATTTCCATTTTCATCATCAAGTTCCATCCCGCCAATAGTGAGGAATGGACCATCAGGAGGAATTGGCATAGTGGAAAAGAGAATAGCACTTTGATTCGTAAGAGTTCGAGCTGCAGTAGGATAAGCATTATTGAAAGTATATTCCAGACCGACCAGACCAGAAGGGTCTTCCAGCCCAACGGTACAGAACTGACCATGGTCTGCTCTATATGAACCACTATTGGTATTATTAAAAACTTTGTACTGAATTTTGATCATGCTGTCCATTGTACTGGTAGGATAATAATTTGCGTCATAAAGAATAATCTGGAAAGTTTCTTCTTCATTTGAATTCTCATTCTGGAAATGATCCCACTCTATCACATAATAGTGCAGGTTTGTATTGAAATATGTATAAACATGCCCAGAGCTGCCATTGTGTAAATCATCCCAGAAAGCAGCGATCATGGGACTGGGACCATGGGCTTCCGGCAGATGCCAGTTCATAAATGATCTGATCTGCGTGCCTCCGGGAGCAATCCAGCCAGCAGTTCCTACTGTGAAATTTGTATAATGCTCACCATAGAAATTAAAAGTGAAATTGCCCGGAAAAGAGAGAGTTTCTATATCACAATCATCGCCACCAGTACTGATATTAACCAAAGAGCCATTTCCACCCAAACTAGGATTGATCTCAATCCAGTTATACGATGGGCATTCAATATAATCAGAATCCTGATCATCATAACACAGGTAGCCATAAGCATCAGGACCTAGAGGATCATTAACAGTTACAGTACCTACTTCGATATTGAAAAATATTGTCTGCTGAAAGCCATCTGTATTAGAAAGAATAAGAGATAGAGGTAATAATGTACCAGGAATCGCTGCACTATGGATAGTCAGTTCAAAATCATTGGTGCTGTTTGTGCCGGTATTTCCCGGCAATATACTATTATATGAGCCATTTGGATCATCAATCTGGATAAAATTATCTTCGCTGGCAAGCAAGCCAGTCAATTGCCCTGTAGAGACATCGCCCAGATTCTCAAGATCCACTGTCAAGATTCCAGTTTCTCCGGGGTCTATCACACCATTTACGCCACTTATATCATAATCACTAAAAGATAGCGAAGGAGCAGAAACTGCTAATTCAATAATACTATAGAACTCCTGCGTTCCAGTGGAGACAGTAACCTCTATCAGGAATGATGGGCAGTTAACTGCTGCGGCATCAATGCTTATCACATAGCTGCTCAAAGATGAGAGAGTTGCACCACCAGCGATATTGGGATAATCCGCTTCTGCAGTAATTATCTCTACCCAGGGTTCATGGCAGTCAATTGCTCCTGTAATGCCAGTAGCAGTCTGAGAACCGGAATTATTCACCATGATATCCAGTTCTATTGTTTCACCATTATTGATAATACCGTTATTATTACCGGAAGAGCTGCCGTTATTATCGTCATCGATAGCAGTTTCACGAGGATTAAGCTGCACGTTCTGGGCTGCAATAGTAAATTCATCCTGATAAGAAAGGCGATCATGGGCAGTAACTGTGATAGTAACATCTCCAGTCTCGTCTTCTGCCAGGCTCAGCCAGATATTACCACTGGCATCTGTATATCCACTGGCAAAGATATCATCATTTCCTTTTAAAATTGTTACCCAGGCATTTTCTATGCCATTACCTGAGGCATCTGTCACAACTACCGGCAAAAACGATGCACCTGAACCAACAGTAGCGGGATATTCCACATTCATTTCCTGAGGTATTCCGGTATATAAACTCACACTTGGGTCACCCATCAGGTTATTCCAGTGCGAAAAAATGTTCACATAATGACTGGGATTCTGAGGATAATTTAGATAAAGATTATATTTACCATTCACCAGTGCTCCGCCTGTAGAAAAAATATCAAGATTAAATATCCCTTCATACATCCCGGCAGTTACACAATTATTAAAGCAGGTATGTGTTCCCGAAGTTGCTGTGCCAACTGCTGCTACAGCACCTTTAGGATTAGTAGGAGAACCAGCTCTGGCAAATACTTCACTACGGCAGGTTCCAGCGAATCCTCCGGTTCCGCAGGTGAGTATTGTGGCAAAAGGCAGCATCCAGCCATTATACAAAGCATTAATATTTCCAGTATCAAAACCACTCATGCCAATAAATCCTCTATAGCAGAAATAAAGTGTTCCGGCATTCAAAGCAGAGCTCATTTGGGAAGAATAACTGCCACTGAATATCTCATTATAAGAAAAATCCGGATTATATGCCTGAGTGACTTCCTGCACATACCTGCAAGTGGAGATAGTAGAAGGTCCCGAAGCGCTGGGGTCTCCCACCAGAGTGATAGTCTCCATCCAGTCAGGGCTGGCTATATAAGGCTGTTTTTCATAATTAATGGATTTGGCGATCATAGTTTGCAGCTCTGTGATATTGCCAAAGGGCAATCTACCCACAATAATATCCGCCAGCACATCACCTCCAGCCAGCTGGCTATAAGGCTGATCACCTTCTCCCCCATAAGAACCCCAGGTATTTGTCCAGGTAGGGATATTATAAGTTCCGCCTACATCGCCGACTAAAACCACATATTCAGGAGGGTTTGTCCAGGAGTCATAAGCGTTCTGGATATAGTTCTTGATGGAAGTACTAGAAGTTCCTGTCTGGGTGGTACTGGCTGTGTGCACTTCATAACCCCTCTCATGTTTCCAGTCTGTAAGATATGCCAGACTGGTAGTTACCTGCGTATTATTAGTATGTATAAAGAGTATAGAAGGCTGCTGAAACTCATCTCTGGTTTCAGTCATACTATAATTAATTATCTGACCTTTATAAAAAGGCTCAAAAGCCCGGGAAATATTGCTATCATGAGTCAATTCATTGATACCAGCTTCGGGGGTCATACTCACTTGCACGCTAAATTCAGTACTAATCGTCAATTCCCTGCTGACAGGGTTCCATCTGAAGGGGCAGATAGTAACTGGTACCAGCCGTACGTCGCGCATAACAGCAGGTTCACCCATGAATACTTCAGTTTCCGGGAATGTATTGCCAGCAGCATAGTATTCTTCATCATAAGTGAAAACATCTCTATACGGTTCACTTTCAAGCTGTAATGCCTGACGCGGATAGATATTTACATCTCTAAGAAAAGATGAATTTAATACTTCATAACTCACTTGAGGAGTTCCCTGTCCACTAATTGCTACTAAGGTGGTAAATACAGGCAGATCGGGTTTGCCAATCTCCAAAAGGTCACCTTCTTCCGGATGAGAAATCTGCAGATACTCTGTCCCTGCCTTGGCTATAGTTTCCATTTCATAACCATCCAGTTGAAAAACCAGTTCCGTAACACTGCGATTTGAGCTTTCACAATTAAATAGTTCTCCTTCAGCAGTTTGAATACTCACCCAACCTGCCTGCAGACTCACTAAACCTAATACCATAATTACTAAAACTATCGATTTCTTCACCAATCCTCCAAATAAATTTTATTTCATTAATAACATCTTTTGTGTAGAAACATAATCAGCCATTTGACAGCGGTAGAAATAGACTCCACTTGCCAGTCCTGCTGCATCCCAGGTAAGCAAATACTCGCCAGAGCTATATGCTTCATTTGTTAACACCTGCACTAGCTGCCCTTTCACATTATAAATACTGATCTTCACCGGAGTGTTATCATCTTTCACGGTGAATGCCAGAGTGGTTTCTGGATTAAAGGGATTAGGATAATTGCCCAGCAGCTGATTAGCATAAATTATCTCATTAATATTCTGATCTACAGTACTGAAATCAAAGGTGTATTCTACCCAGTCAGCAGTATTTATCTGCAGCAGGAAAGCCTCTTCCCCAGATTCTTCATTCAATGCAACCGGAATACGCACAATCACTATATCATTAGAGAAATTGTAGGCATTGCAGCAGGAAAGTATCCAGTCATCTTCATCGTTCCAGGCCAGCATGGTATTCTCTGGTTCCAGCAGTTCCGGTTCTCCCAGATTCACATTCTCCATAGCCTGAGCAGTCATTGTAAGTGAATAAATATCACCTTCTGAGATCAGCCGCAAAAAATATTGCCCGGCATCATTTAGGCAATCCATTCTTATACCTGCCTCAGGCACATTCACGGGATCACCATTCTGGGCAGGAAATTCTGAGATAACGCCCACCACATATTGCAGGATCAAAGAACCATCATAAGCTTCAAGGTTATTGCTGTTATCCACATCAGCAGCTTCCATCCGCTCCGCCTCCCAGGGCAGGGGATCAAGCTCTGGCAGCGGATCAAGTCCCACAATGTATTGCAGCACACAGGAAGCATCAAATGCATCCACCAGCAGCGAACTATCCACATCACCATAGATCACTCCCATGCCTATTGTCAGAGTTACAGGAATAATCACTGTCTCCTGCAAGGGATCATTCGTATTAAAGATCAATTCACAAACATATTCACCGGCTTCCAGCTCATCGGTGTGGGCTGTAAACTGCAGGTTCTGCTGATCATTCATCATTATCTCACCGCTGGTCGAGGAAATATCCAGCCAGTTAACTACCTTATGGATATAAATTGCCAGTTCTTCTTCCAGATAATCGTCATTGTAGATTACCTGCAGAGCATCTGAAGCCTGAGCATTCTGAATTCCTATTGTGCAGGTATCCAGATCTCCATCCAGACTGTTATACTGCATCTTGATATCACCATTTTCCCAGATGATAACTTCAAAATCATAAGTTCCATTATAATCTCCGGGATAATGAATAACGTCATTGAACATCACTACCAGATAGTCAGTGAAACTCTGATAATATACCGTTCCTCCACCATTACCGCCGATTGCGGGGTAGAGATCGTCCCAGAAAGGCATGATAGCTGGTCGTGGGGCATCACTTTCCGGTAATGAAGTATTTGACCATTCATCGCTATCTGCACCAAAGCCTATCCAGCCATTTGGGTTAATGAGAAATTCATTATAATCTGCCCCATAAAAATTGAAAGTGAATCCCATTGGCAAAAGTGCTGTCCCTTCATCGTTATGTGTGAAACTCACAGAATTACCTGTCCCGGTTATATCTATCCAGTCAAATTCCACTGCACCTGCTTCATTGCTGTCCAGCCACATATATCCATAATTATCTGGTCCACCGCTGTCGCGGCTGTCCAGATAGTGTTTACTAACATTCCAGATCAGGTTCTCCTCACCTTCATTAGCTAATTCCAGATTAGCATATCCTGTTTCTCCTTCTTCCAGTATAAAGCTGAGCTCCTCGGCATCCAGCACCATCTCTGCCGGATCAGGAATACCAATTGCCGGGAAGATTATATAATCTATCCAGGCACAATCTGAGCCGCTGGAAACATAGCCATCCTTAGTAAAACTCCATTGAATTGAATGCTCTCCCTGAGAGATGTCAAATGTTGCCTGTGCCCAGGGAAGTTCACCAGACCAGGCACCGACTTCTGAGCCATCAATATAGAATTTCAGGAAATCATAACCACCTTCGGAAGATACCTTATATGAAAAACTGATCTGCCCGTTGAATAATACATTGAGATCAAGCAGGATACTGCTGCTTTGATTATCATTAATATTTCCTGATTTTGCACTATATGAACCCTCATAAGCCAGAGTGTTTATTCCCCAGTCGCTGTTTCCACTAAATGTCCAGTCGTAGCTCTCAAAGTTTCCGCTTTCAAAATCTTCTACGATCAAACCTACTGGTTCCACAAACTCTTCCAGAATAGTATAATTATCTGCCTGACATACCAAAGTGAATTCCACTGGCGTGCCTATCTCAATATTTGTTCCCACAGTTACAGGAAAAACTCCTTCTAACTCACCATTAGCAGCAATAATCCCTAAATCCACATTCTGGATTTGCAGGTTTATTTCTGCATTATCACATGATAATTGCAAACTGGCAAAAGGTGAATCACTCTGTCCATTATTCAATATCAGCAAAGTTATTTCTGCGGTTTCGCCAGGATCAAGAATCCCGTCATTATCCCCTATTATGCTGTCATCTATACTAATTCCACCATAAACCAGGGCAGGAGCATTAATAGTTATCTGGAAATATGAAACCCATTCTTCTCTGCCGTCACCTGTCACTGTCACTGTGAAATTAACCAGTTCCTGATCAGGAATAGCATCACTTATGGCAAAACTGATGGCATCTGTGAGTTCTATTATGCTTTCAGCATTGATCACGCCAATGATCTCACTATCGTCCAGCATAGTAATATATTCATTATCTGTGCTGACAGTCACTTCTGTATTAACAGCGTTTTGATTACCGACATTATAAAGCTCCAGATCAAGTGAAATCTCTTCACCATAATCCGGCAGATCATTGTTATTACCCGCTGAATCATCTAAAGTATATCCCTGATATACTACATAAGGCTGATCAGATACTACAATAATTATTCCTTCATAGCGATTATAATTATGAGCAATTATTGAGATGTCCAGTGGAGCCGGACTGGTGATTGCCTCTTCCAGGTTCAGATTAAGCAAACCATTAAAACCGGTCATGCCTCTTCCCAGTAATTCACCGTTCTGCAAAATTGCTACTCTGGCATTATTTACATTAGTTTGAATACTTATCTGAGAAACGCCAATTGAAACAGAAGGTGGTACTGTAGCCACAATATCTTCAGGAATAGCCGTCCAGATATCCAGAGAAGGATCACCAAACAAATTGGTTTCATAGCACGCCCAGCGCATATTACTGTCATTTAGCATATAGCTCACATCATCTTCATGAGAATACTGGTTTACTTCTCCTATCTTAGATAAGCCTTCGCCAAATATTCCATCAAAAAAAATCCGGTCATAATATTGAGAAGAACTGTTTGTTCCCCCGGGCATATACCAGCCATAACGAGAATTGGCTATACAGGCTACATAACCACCAGATATTCCACCGGTGATCTTTTCTGCAAAACAATCCTCTCCTACGTAATACCCATTATAATGCCAGTTATCAAAAGAGCCATTATAACAGCCCTGCGAATATCCGATCGTAAAGCCACGTGTTATCCCATTATTTGTGAAATTCGCTTCCGTAAGATCACTGTTCTCCATTTTCATATTATAGGTCGGACTGCTGTGTCCCAGATGATTCAATAGATTGATTCCTGTATCAGAAAATTCGTCCATGAGATCATATTTACTCCAGTTAGTGTCTCTTTCATAAAAATAATTTACATTGAAGTTTGCTGATATTCCGGTTGTGCTGTAACCGTCATGATATCCTCCATCTACTATCTGATCCTTATAATCTCCACCATTGGTCTGAGGACTGTTATTCAGCTCCTCACCAACCATTACGCTTTTCTCAATATCTTCTTCTACAGGAGTGTTCTGATAGAGAATATGCTTTTCAATTTCAATAGCTACTTCTGAAGCACTATCCACACACATTCTGCCAATTGCCAGTTCTGCATATTCATCAATCTCACCGTATTCTCCCCAATTACCATCTCCATCATCATTCCAGTTCCCGTCCAGATTACTGAAATACATATCTGATGGCAGGGAGGGATCGTCAGATACTGCAAATCCCCGATGTGGTACTATGGCTGTCTCATTTGTATTACCGGCATCTCCACCTAATATCACGTAATCTATACCATAGGTCAGATAGTAATCAATTATGCAATTTCTTACCTTTTCCGCATCATCCACACCAGTATATTCATTATAAATATCATCAGTTGTCTCCACTGCTACTGAATATCCCGTTGATTCCTTAAATTCCACGTATTCAGCAAAATCATCTGCTAATCCTGAACTGGTAATTAATAAAAGATCATAATCTGATAAACGCTGGGTTGTATAATTATATGTCCCCACTGCTTCAGGATTATCTACTATCCGCTCTAAACGATTCAGCACTTCCTCATTGCCTCGCAGTCTGGCATTTAACTCGCCTGAGCGTTCCACTGCAGAGGTCTCCAGTTTAATACTGATTGATTTGATATATCTCACAGTATTGCGCACCGGATTATATTCCAGAGGACAAATACTGAATGTTCCTATGCTGTGACCGCAGAGAAAACCTGTCCCATATTCGCTCAAACTACTCAGTGGAAATACTGCATCTGTCCCATATATAGCCGCATCAGGCTCTGGTAGATAATTCGCCGGTGCTGGCTGTGAAATCGGAAAAGGTCTGCCTGCTGGCTGAATTATTCCGGTTGATATTTCACTGTAATACTCTATGTCCAGAATGTTTACACCTGTAAGCTGTTCATTTTGGGGCAGCAGCAGATCAACACCCATCCAGGGCACCAGGGGTTCACCTTCAGCTCCAAACCACATACAGTTATCATACTCTATTTGCAAATACATCTCATTATCAACAACTTGTGGCATATCAAAGCTCTTCTCAAAAGCTATCTCACCAGCATACATAAGCCCGATTAACAATAAAATAAATAAAATTGCTCCAGTCTTTTTCATTCTATGCTCCCTTATTATTTTCTCAATCAATATTATTAAAGCAATTTTCATTCCTTGCTGGTAAATGTGGTAGTATATTAACCTGACTAAACCACTCAGCCCTGGAATATTCGGCATGTTGTAGCTTAATCTTTCTAGATTAAGATTTATTAATGTCAATCTGGAAAGATTGACCTGCATCAAGTCAAAGTCACCCAAAACTCCTGTCCCGAGTTTCGAGTCCCAAGTCCCCACCTTCTCACTATTTCAGCAAAATCATCTTACGGGTAGATGAATGCCTCCCTGCCCTCAATCTAGTTAGATAAATACCACTGGCAAGCCGATTACCTTTATCATCTCTACCCTGCCAGATAACTGAATGTTTACCGGATTCCTGAATTTCAGACACAAGCGTTGTAACATGCTGCCCTTTAATATTATAGATATCCAGATGTACAAGACCCTTTTCAGCAATCTGGTATTCTATTGTTGTAGTGGGATTAAAGGGATTGGGATGAGCGTAGATAAAGAACTCAGGTTTCACGATATCCTCAGGTTCTATTGCAGACATCCCGTATTCGTAAGTTCCCAGATCAGGTAATGTCCCCTCATAATCTTCTTCTGATAAATCTGCCAGAACTTCACCATTATATTCAAAATACGCTATCCCGGTATCGATACATGGAGACCCTGGTTCCAGTTGATAATCTCCTGTTTGTGGTTCTATAAACAATGGGTCGGCATCAATATTTTCTCCCAACCAGTTTATCTGACCATGGTTGTATGTGAAAATATTCTCCATTCCACCCTGAACATCACAAAAGGCAAAATTCATTTCATTGAAGTCACTCTGTGTCCAATAACAAACTTCGTCAGGGGTATTATCCCACAAAATCCCATTCACAATACTCACCTGAGAACCTTCATTTAAAGTCATTGCCCCGCCATTGGCAAATGCTTCATTATTAGCGATCGTCACATTTACCATAATCGGGTTATCATCCAGTAAATACATACCTCCACCTGTATAATCAGAGATATTACCACTAATCTCTATCGTTTGCATTAGTGCTTCTGAACGAAAACTGCATATTCCTCCACCATAGGCTGTAGCATGATTGTTTGCTATTTTCACTCCTCTCATTTCAGGCTCTGAGGAAGACATTGATATTCCTCCACCATATTCAGATTCATTATTTGTTATCGAAACTTTGTTCATTTCTACTTCATCGCAGTGGTTCAAACATATTCCTCCACCTGCATCTCCTGCATAGTTATTCTCAATTCTCACGTCTTTTATGGATAATTCAGAAAATTCTCCTCTTATTCCACCACCAAAAAGAGATGCCACATTGTCACTGATTAAAACATTTTCCAGACTCATATTTGTGTATTCGCAAAATAATCCGGCTCCATAATAGTGGGAACCACCTGTAATCGTTAAATTGGATAACTTGATGTTGGTTGCATACCATTCCCAGACTGTATGACTGCTTCCCTCTGCATCTAATATAACTTCCTCTATTCCTGTGCCGCACAAATGCACATTACTGGGAAGCATTATAGGAAAATGCTCATCATTACTGGTTGGACTATACAATCCATCGTCCAGAAAAATATTTAAAGTATCTCCTTCTTCAGGTAAAATTGAGCAAAGTGCATACTGTATAGTTTTAAGGGGGTCTGCCGAACTTAGACCACTATTACTATTACTCCCTGAGGATGATACATATAGATCTTGATCGTGCTGCTCTATTTTTCCGCTTTGCATTATTATCTGTGTACTGTCTCTGGGTTGTATGTGATATTCCGTGGGATACATTACCGTGAAGGTATCTACTATTACAGTAATAGCAAGATTTGAGTATATATCATTACCACAACAACTGCAGGTAGTATTATTCAGGTAAATATCACACAAGTTTGTTGAACTGAATACGGGGATTAATGTACCATCACACCACAAACCACCTCCTCTGCCATCAGAAGTGTTTTGCGTAATTATCACATTGCTTAAATAAGGATCAGAATACTGGATGTGAATCCCCCCACCGCTTATTGTAGCATGATTCCCCTGTATCTTTACCTCATTTATATTTGAATCCGAACCTTCTATATATATTCCTCCTCCCCGCTCTGCCAGGTTGTAACATACTGTATCATTATTCATGTTTAGAACTCCGTCATCTATATAGATACCCCCTCCATTGTTTCCTATGTTATTAGAAATCATGCTGTTGTTTACTGTTACGGCTGAGTAATCTATATAAATTCCTCCCCCATCATCGCTGCTTTCATTATTTGTGATAGTCACATTATCAATAAATACCCCCATTGACCAGTCACAGTGTATTCCTGCTCCATCCACAGCCACATTGCCGGTTATTACTAAATCAGAAAGATGTACTGGTGATCCCCAAAGATAAATACCCCCACCATGAGAATAATTACCATTAGTTAACGTGAGTCCTGATAATCCACTGCTATACCCGCTAACACCGAGCATTCTAACCACGCAATCATTTCCTCCCCCGTCTATCACGGTCTCAGATATATATTGCGGGTCTGAGGTTTCATAAAATAAAGAACTTACTGTTATTTGTTTCCCATTGTAATCAATATTCTCAAAATAAGTCCCTGGGCTTAGTATGATAACATCCCCATTTTCTACAGCGTCAATAGCCCCTTGAATTGTGGTGTAATCCTCTGGTACATAAAAGGTCTCGCCATAAATAGACACTAATAATAATAGTATGATCAGTAACCCCCAAAGCTTATTTTTCATGCTTCCTCCTGTAATTTGCTTAATAATATTTCCTTCGCCAAATATCTAAAATCACATCCCACCTTCTCACTATTTCAGCAAAATCATCTTACGGGTAGATGAATGCCTCCCTGCCCTCAATCTAGTTAGATAAATACCACTGGCAAGCTGATTACCTTTATCATCTCTACCCTGCCAGATAACTGAATGTTTACCGGATTCCTGAATTTCAGACACAAGCGTTGTAACATGCTGCCCCTTAATATTATAGATATCCAGATGTACAAGACCCTTTTCAGCTATCTGGTATTCTATTGTTGTAGTGGGATTAAAGGGATTGGGATAATTGCAATTCAAGCAACTGGTCGAGATTATTTCATCACCGGCACCAATATCTGATTCTATCACCGTAAGTATCACTGGTATTATAACTTCTGCCTGTTCAGGATCATTAGAATGAATTATTAGATTGCAGCAATATTCACCAATGGAAAGACTGTCTGCATTGGCACTGATCTGTATATTCTGTGATTCATAATTTAGAATTTCTCCACATTCGGGAGTGAAATTCATCCAGTCAACCACTTTATTAACTTCAATTGCCAGACTTTCTTCCAGATAGGTATCATTATAAACTACCAGCAAACCTTCCTGAAAATCTGAACTTTGAAGCCCAATTGTGCAGGTGTCTATATCTCCCTCCAGGTCGTGGTATTGCATTTTTATTCTGCCATCCGCCCAGATGATAACTTCAAAAGCATAAGTGCCGTTATAATTACCGGAAAAGTGCATCACATCATCAAACATCACTACCAGATGATCCTCAAAATTCTGATAATAAACTACTCCTCCGCCCTCATTCTCTATCAGAGGATACAGATCGTCCCAAAACGGTAATATTGCCGGACATGGTGCATCCCTGTTTGGCAAAGACGTATTTGACCACTCCGTATTATCTTCACCAAAACCTATCCAGCCATTAGGATTGATCCTGAATTCTGCATAATCTTCACCATAAAAATTAAAAGTAAAACCCAAAGACAGCAGCTCAGTAGATGTATCATTATCAGTAAAACTTACTGCCGTCCCTGTACCGGAGATATCAATCCAGTCAAATTCTATCTCATTATATTCATTACTATCCATCCAGACATAGCCGTAGCCATCAGGTCCACCCCAGGCACGGCTATCCAGGTAGTATTTACTACCTTCCCAATGCAGATTTTCTTCTCCCTGATTAATTAGTGTCAGATTTGCTGACCCTGTTCCACCCTGCTCAGCAGTAATTGAAATCTGCTCCTGATCAAATACAAGTTCTGCAGTTCCAGGGATTCCCAGGGCAGGAAACCTGATATTATCCAGCCACACACGGTTAGCTCCACCAATATCATTGGCTTGTTTTTCATAGCTCCATTCAAAGGTGTGATGACCCTGCGTTACCGGGAAACTCACCTCCACCCAGGGCACTTCGCCAGTCCATTGCCAGATTTCTTCATCGTCTATCTTGAAGATCAAATAGTCCGCAAATCTATAACATGACACTTTGCAGCAGAATACAATTTCACTATCGAACATCACATCACAATCCAGTGATAATGTACTGGCATCCTGCTGTTCTGTTTCACCGCAGCAGGCAGAATATTCTCCTTCATAAGCCAAAGTATCTATTTCCCAATCTACATCATCAGGAAATTCCCAATTAAACATACTGAAATCTGCTGATTCAAAATCTTCCATTATCAAACCGGAGGTAGAGCTGAAAACGTGTTCCAGATTGTAGTTACCTGCCTGACAGTTCAGGTAAAAGTCCACTTCTGAGCCTATTTCCAGACCATCAGAGGCTATCACACTAAATAACAGTTCTGTGTTTCCATTTGGGATGATCTCTGTAAATGCTACATCAAGGTCATCAATTGTTATATTGGGATTATAGCTTGATAGATTTGCCACTCCTGCAGGTGCTGTGCTGTGTCCATTATTGCCTATTTGCAAATGAAGTTCCACCCCCTCACCCGGGTCTAACATGCCATTATTATTCCCCTGAATGCTGTCATCAATGCTAAAGCTTTCATATACCAGTTCAGGTGCGAGTACCTCCTGCGTAAATCCTGATTCCCATTCCTCTCCCTCACTACTCACTGTAAGTGTGAATTCTAATTGCTGGCTATCCGCTGCTGCATCACTTACCATAAAACTGAATGCCAGCTCCAATTCCTCTATCTCGCCAGCTCCTATTGCACCCGAAGTTTCCTGATAATCAATGAGTGTTACCGCATCGGATAGGCTATTAAGTACAAAACTGCAGGCTCCTGCTTCTTCATCACCTCCATTAATTACTGCCAGATCAAGGCTTATCGTCTCGCCAAAATCTATGGCATTATTATTGTTACCAGTCTCGTCATGAATAGCACAAGCTTGATAAACCACGTATGCTGACGGCGTTAAAACTTCTATTTCACCGGTATATCTCTGATAATTATGGGCTATTACAGATACCTGAAGCGGATATGGAGAAGCTATACCCTCTGGCACGTTCAGAGTAAGATCACCCTCTATATTTGTGATACCTCGTGCTAATAACTCTCCCTCAGAAAGCAATGCTGCTCTGGCACCTTCCACTCCAGTTTCAATATTGATCTCCGTGTCTCCCTGATTTGCACTTTCGGGCAGTATCACATTCATCACCAAAGGCTCTTCCGTCCAGATGTCCAGGCTGGGGTCTCCGAATAAATTCGTTTCATAAAATATCTCTCTCAGCACAAATATTTCCAATTGACTCACATCAGCTTCATGTGAAAAACTGTTAATCTCACCGATTTTCGTAATATCCTCACCAAACAATCCATCAAAAAACATACGGTCATAATACTGAGATGCTCCGTCTGTGTTGCCATACGAGTAATAACCAGAACGGGAATTGGCAATGCAGGCAACTTCTCCACCACTGATCCCGCCTGTCATTTTCTCAGCAAAACAATCTTCTGTGTAGTATCCATTGAAATGATAATTATCAAAAGAACCATTATAACAGCCTTGTGAATAGCCAATTGCTAATCCTCTGGTAATACCGTTATTAGTGAAATTCTCCTCTACCAGGTCGCTATTATTCACCTTCATGTTATAGGTCGGGTTTGAATGACCCAAATGATTCACCAAATGAGTTCCAAGATTGGAAAACTCATTAAAAATATCCACATTTTCAAATCCGCCCAGACTTTCATATAATTCAGTAATACTGTAATAAGCAGGGAATCCTGCTGTCTCATAACCATTGAAATATCCGCCAGTTGCAATTTCATGTTTATAGTCTCCACCCCATGTCCACTCATCAAGCTGCTCCCCTACCATTAACCCCTTGCAGATATCATTTATTACCGGCTCATTCTGATAATTTATATGTTTTGTGCTCATAATAGTGATCTCATTCGCACAATCCACACACCACCTGCCCACAGCAATCTCAGAATACATATCCATATCCCCATAATTGCCCCAATCCCCACTTTCCTCATCATAAAAAGTTCCATCCAGATTGGAATAATAAACATCTGATGGCAGTGAATACAACATCATTTCCCGATGCGGCACAATGGCTTCTTCATAAATATTACCCGCATCCCCACCTAAGAGCACATATTCAAGATTATTATTCTGATAGTAGTCAATTATACAATTACGTACCTGCTCAGCTTCATCTATCCCACTATATTCATTATAAATATCTTCTACATATTTCAGACTTGTCATATAACCTGTGGATTCTTTGTAGTTAATGTATTCAGCAAAATTCTCTCCAAAAACAGTGCTGGTGATTATCAGCAGATCACAATCCCCCGTTCTATAATCCTCACGATAACTATACCCCGCTAAAGCTTCCGAATTCTCTACTATCCTCTCGATCCGTTCCTCCACCTTTTTTCTACTCCTTAAATTAGCCATGAGTTTCATTACATTGGCAACAGACTCCGTTTTGATCTCAAGCTCAATGCTTTTTATAAAGCGCACAGTCTGCTTTATAGGATTATATTCCACCGGACAAATCCTCATACTGCCTATGCTGTGACCACATAAATAACCTGTAGTATAGCCACTCAGACAACTTATAGGGAATTTTGCATCCTTCTCATATATCTCAGGATCAGGAACCGGCTGATAATCTGCCGGGCCTGGTTGTGATATAAAAAACTGCCTGCCGGCTGGTGCAATATCGCCCCGCTCTTCTTTGTCATAATATTCTACAGATTTCAGCGTTATAGTCTCTATACATTCATTTTGCGGTAATAGCAGACTGATCCCCTGCCAGGGAAGATAAGGCTCTCCTTCTGCCCCACTCAAAAGACAATCTTCGTATTCTATCACCATCCCCTGAGCCTTATTACTAACCTCCGGATAGTCAAATGACCTGCAAAACTCTATCCCCGCAGCATTAGATAATAATACACTAAAAAATACAACTAAAATGACTATACTTTGCTTCATCACAATATCCTCCTGAAATCAAACTCTAACTCACGCATACCAAATTAAATAAGCCCCACATTACATTACATTATTCCGTGTGTTCAGTGTGTTCCGTGGCTAATCATCTTAAATTACATTACATTCAATTTTACATTTTACATTTTCAATTTTCAATTACTCCCCCCCCCCCTCTCTATTTCAATAATATCATCTTTCTGGCTAATGAGGTGCTTCCTGCACTCAATCTGTAAAGATAAATACCGCTGGAAATTTGATTACCTTTCTTATCCAGTCCCTGCCACTCTACAGAATGCTCTCCAGACTCTTGCAAGCCATTCACCAGCGTGATAATATGCTGCCCTTTAATGTTATATATCATCAGCTCTACATCGGTGTCCTCTGCCAATTGATAGCTTATAGTTGTGCAGGGATTAAAGGGATTGGGATAATTGCAATGCAGGCAACTTGTGGGGTAGATCAAATTATTATCAAATGTATCCGATTCCACGATTGTTAGAGTTATCGGGACAATAACTTCTTCCTGTCCCGGAGCATTAGTGCAAATGATCATGTTACAGTGGTATTCACCAATCGCTAAGTTCCCGGTATCAAATATTAACTCCAGATTCCGAGACCCGCCATAACTGATTTCTCCGCTGAGCGGAGATATCTCCAGCCAGTCATCTATCTTTTTAATTTCAATTGCCAGTCCCTCTTCCAGATATGTATCATTGAATACTACCGGCAAACCTATACTGAAATTAGAGTTCTGGATACCGACTGTACATGAATCTAGATCACCGACCAAAGTATTGTACTGCATTTTTATCGTCCCATCAACCCAGATGATCACTTCAAATGAGTATGTCCCTTCATTATTTCCCGAAAAATGGAACACATCATCAAACATCACCACCAAATGACCATCATAAACCTGATAATACACCACTCCCCCACCTTCATTTTCTATGAACGGATGCAGGTCATCCCAAAACGGCAATATTGCCGGACATGGTGCATCACTGTTTGGCAAAGAAGTATTCACCGACTCGGTATTATCTTCACCAAAACCGATCCAGCCATTAGGATTGATCCTGAATTCTTCATATTCTTCACCATAGAAATAAAAAGGAAATCCTATCGGTATCAGCTCAGTGGATGTGTTCTCATCAATAAAATCCACAGCGACTCCTGTACTGGAAATATCTATCCAGTTAAATTCTATCTCACTATATTCATTATTATCCATCCAGGCATATCCATATTCGTCTGGTCCACCAGATCCACGGCTATCAGGATAGTATTTATTTACCTGCCACAGCAGAGTCTCATCACCAGCATTAGATATATTAAACAGCGAGGTTACTGTATCATGCTCTTCCACGGTCATCTGTATTTCATCTGCTTCAAGTGACAAAGCCGGTGCTTCAGGTGTTCTGAACTGCGGGAATATTATATAATCCAGCCAGGCACAATCTTCTCCACTGGCTACATTACCATTCTTGCTATAGCGCCATTCCAGTATATGCACTCCCCGGGTGATTGGAACCCGTGCCTCTGACCACTCGACCTCACCAGAAATAGAAAACTGCTCCACACCATCGATACAAAAAAAGAGCCAATCATTATTAGCATCAGATGACACTTGATACATGAAACTGATTTCACTATTATATCGTACCGCTGCATAAAGAGTCAGAATACTGTTTTCTAAGTTACCTATAGCTCCTGATCTTATACTGTAAGTGCCCTCAAACACTGTCGAGGTCTCTATCGTCCAAGCTGCATCTCCACCTGATTCCCATTCATAAGTAGAAAAATTACCACTTTCAAAATCCTCTATGATCAAACCTACTGACTCGCGGATTTCTTCTTCAAAGGTATAATTATCTGCCTGGCAAAATAGAGTTAGTCCCGCTGATGTACCTATTTCTATATCTTCTCCTGCTGAAACAGTAAAGATTCCTGTCCCACAGCTGTCTGCTGCTATTATTCCCAATTCCACACTGTCTTCTATTACTATTATTTCTGGATTGTCAGAAGATAATTCCAAACTGGCAAATGGCGAATTACTGTGCCCGGTATTGAGTATTTCCAAGCTTATTGCGGCTGTTTCTCCCGGCTCAAGAATTCCATTTTCATTCCCTTCAATACTGTCATCTATGGAAATTCCCCCATACTGCAGGGCTGGAGCATTTACCACTATCTCAAAAAAAGATAACCACTCCTGTGTATCTCCTGTAACCGTTACCATAAATACGGCTGTATGCTGATCTGGCACATTGTCCTGAATAGAGAAACTCACAGCATCTAATATCTCGATAATTGTTTCTGCCGGAAAATGCCCAATGCTTTCTTCTCCATCAATTATACTGATGAATTCATCTTCTGTTGTTAAATTGATAGTTGTATTATCTGCATCTTCCATGCCAATATTACTCAATTCCATATCGAGTATAATTGTCTCTCCGTAATCTGCTAATCCATCGCCATTTCCTGATAATTCGTCCAGAGAATGACTCTGATAGATCACATAAGGTTGATTGGCAACTACCTCAATTTCTGCTTCATAACGATTATAGTTATGCCTGATAATCGAAACAGCCAAATATGCAGTACTATCTACTGGCAGATCTAATTCAAGATTCAATATACCACTGGCTCTGGTTAGCCCTCTACCCAGTAACAAACCATCCTGCAATATTGCCACCCGGGCTCCGGCTATACTTGTCTGAATGCTGATCTGGCTTGCCCCCAAAGGCACAAATAATGGCAAGGTGGCAATTATATCTTCCGGCTCTGCCGTCCATATATCCAGAGAAGGATCACCAAATAAATTTGTCCCATAACATACCATTTTCATTAACTCATCACCATCGATCAAACCGGCTGCGGCTTCATGGGAATATGTGTTTGCATCCCCTATATTATAAATCTCTTCTCCAAAAATCCCTTCAACGAACTTACGGCTAAGAAACTGGGTAGAACTGTTTGTTCCATGACCATCATAAGTTCCATATCGCGAATTAGCTATACAGGCTACAAATCCGCCTGTTATATCGCCCGTTATCTTTTCCGCAAAACAGTCATCAATGATTTCTTCCGGAGTACAATTATCAAAAGCACCATTATAACACCCTTGTGAATAACCAATTCCAAGCCCCCTTGTTGTTCCGTCATTTGTAAAATTTTCTTCGGTAAGATCATAGTTATACATCTTCATGTTATAGTCTGTATTGCTGTGTCCTGCATGAATTATAAGATTGAGTCCATTCTCTGAGAATTCTTCAAACAAATCGTATTTGCTCCAGAACATATCACGGTCATAATGGTAATTAATATTCATATTGCCTGATATTCCGGTTGTTGCATAACCATTGAAGTAACCTCCACTTACAATCTGATCAAGGTAGTCTCCTCCCCAGACTGAGCCACCATAATACTCTCCCGCCATCACTACTTTGTCAATATCTTCTATTACTGGTGAATTCTGATACAGGATATGCTTATTAATACTATTTACTGCTTCCATACTCAAATCCACACACATTCTACCAATAGATACTTCAGAATATGGGTCCACCTCACCAGCCTCACCATAATAATAATCATTATCTATATTCCAGGCTCCATCCAGATTACTGTAATACATATCAGAAGGTATAAAGAGATTTTCAGCAAATAAATAACGGGCAGGAACGATTGCTTCCTCATTGGGATTACCAGCATCTCCTCCCAGTATCACATATTCTATGCCATGATTCTGGTAATAATCTATTATGCAGTTCCGCACCATATCAGCATCATCATCTCCTGGATAATTCCACTGGATATATCCTGTAGTTACCACTGCTACTTTGTAGCCCGTTGATTCCTTGAATTCCACATATTCAGCAAATTCATCGGTCAAATAACCTATTGTGATAAGAAGTATATCATAATCATCGGGTCGGAAGCTGGTTTCACTATACCGGTTAAATACCTCTGGATTCTCTACTATCATCTCAATCCGTTCCTGCACCTTCTTTGTACTTCTTAGATTCGCAGAAAGTTCTTCTGCATTATCCACTGCCTGCGTCTTGATCTCAAGCTCAATGCTTTTAATAAACCGCAAACTCCCCTGCACTGGATTGTATTCCACCGGGCAGAACCTGAAACTGCCGATACTGTGACCGCATAGAAAACCAGTCGAAAAATCACTCAGACAACTTGCCGGAAATACTGCATCCTTCTCATATATCTCAGGATCAGGAACCGGCTGATAATCTGCCGGGCCTGGTTGTGATATAAAAAACTGCCTTCCGGCAGGTGCTATACAGCCCTGTTCTTCTTTGTCATAATATTCTACAGATTTCAGCGAGATAGTCTCTATACATTCATTTTGCGGTAATAGCAGACTGATCCCTTGCCAGGGAAGATAAGGCTCTCCTTCTGCCCCACTCAAAAGACAATCTTCGTATTCTATTACCATCCCCTGAGCCTTATTACTAACCTGCGGATAGTCAAATGACCTGCAATACTCTATCCCCGCAGCATTAGATAATAATACACTAAAAAATACAACTAAAATGACTATACTCCGCTTCATCACAATATCCTCCTGAAATCAAACTCTAACTCACGCATACCAAATTAAATAAGCCTCACATTACATTATCCGTGCAAAATCCGTCTAATCCGTGGCATCCATGTTCTATTCTTCCTGTCTCATCACTTCAACAATATACACTTCCGGCAATAACTCACGCCTCCATATTCCAGTCGCGCAAAATATATCCCAGTACTCACTGCCTGCCCCTTTTCATCATCTCCCTGCCATAAAATCTTCTGGTTCATATCTGTTCTCCATTCATCACACAGGGTTTTCACCTTCTGCCCTTTCAGATTATATATTTCCAGCTTCACTACCCCCGGCTCTGATAATGCAAAGCTGAACATTGTCTCTGGATTAAAGGGATTAGGATAATTATTTAAACTTATCGAGCATTCCGGCAAAGATTCATCAATAGCATCTCCCATTAAGCTGCTATCCCAGACTATTGGTACTTCAAATATTCCCTGACTGCTAAACACAAACATTGTGTTATATTGCAGTACGCGCACATCAGACTCACAAGGTATCTGCATCATGACTTCAAATTCAAGACTATCCCCGGGAGCCAAGACCTGAGAAAATTCATCAGAATAAGTAAAATCATGACTATCAAAAGCAACTCGGGATACATATACATCCACCAAAGATATATTCGTCATTGTGACATCCTGAATAATATCATCATAAGTGAGAAAAAACAGTGTGTCTGGACTAAATGACAAATACTCCTCCGGCTCATAATATTCCAGCTCAAAGTCTATTCCATTTACCGTTTGCCCCCCTGCTAACTCAACATCTTCTACAGTTTGCGGTAAATAATTCTCCAGCCACGCTGTTACACTACAAATCCCCTCGCCCACTGGTGTGACTATCAGATAGTTCCCATCTTCATCAGGATGTACCGGTGCACCCACGCCCACACACACATCCGTCATATTGCCATTACCCCCAGTCAGGTTCACGCATCCGGTGATACAAGCAGGATTAGTTTCCGTTGCTGCCTCATAACAGCCCATATCAGTGATCAGTTCACCATCCCCAATCCCATCCTGTATACGCGTATTTCCTTCTAAATCAAAGATTGGCATTTCTATGCCGGGTACTTCCACTAAGCCGGCATCACGACAGGGACTGTGTGCTGCTAACCGATAATCATAATTGGCTGCATCAATAAAACAGGGATTCCGGTTTGTGTTACCACCAAAATCTATCTCAGGCATTACTATCCCACCTCCAAGGCAGGAATTGTAAACTCCCACTATGGCAAAGTTATTGATATTAGGATGATTACCCCAGGATATGCAATTAATAATCCTCTGACTATCAAAATCATCACAGTAAAATCCATAACCAGTATTATCAACTACTGTATTATTAAGACAAAGACAATCCACCATTGTCATAATAATTCCATGATGACAATTATTAACCAGGTTATTGACGATTTCACACCCGTAAAAGCCGTCCACTTCCATACCTGCATATAAATTTGATATTGTATTATTGAAGATATAGGCACCTGGGCAATCATCAAAGATATGGATGCCTTCTGAAGCATATGTCATATTCCCTTCAATTACATTATTTTTAATCACCGGTACTGCCTCAAATACAATCACTCCCACTGGTAACAATTCATTCACTACAATTAGATGATTACCGGTTATTACCGCCTGTGATTCACCTCCTACCTGAATACACCTTCTGGCATTTTCTATATAATTCCCCTCAATAAACGGTGTAAGAAAATAACCATCACATTTTATACCCCAAATACCTTCTACAGAAATATGATTAGATAATATTTGCGGCTCGGAAGCTTCACATAAAATCCCGGAAGTATCAAAGGTGCTTCTACCTATGGTGAAACCTGTCAATACTGCTTCATCGCTCTCACTACAGTTAAATGTTACTATATAGCCATCATTCACCACATCATCTATAGTTGTTGAACCTATATAGGTAGTATCAGCAGTTGTGAGAAATAATGAACCAACCACAATATCTTTCCCATAAAAATTAATTGCTTCCTGATACAATCCCGGCTGCACAAGCACTGTGTCACCATCCACAGCAGCAATTATCCCGCTCTGAATTGTAGTCTGTTCTCCCGGAACATTAATGATCACTCCCATCAGACTGTTAACCAAAATAATAAAAATCAGCAGTATTCCTCTTTTCATAATTCATCCTCTTAATTTTGCTTTTAATAATACTCTCAGATATTCATCCACGTTATTCTCTCGCAAGCTTCTCACAACAGGCAACTTCTATGTCCTATTTTCCTATTTATTAAAACCTATGTCAAATATATTTTTTATTTACTGCCCCCGCCGAAAAAAAACTGCTCTGGGTTAGTTTGATTGAGAGACTGAGAGAATGATAGAGGGATTGAGGGATAGAAGATGCGAAAGTTAGAGAGTTAGAAGGTTAGAAAAAGTGAAGTGATATCAGTAAATAAATAATTCTTACATTACATTATCCGTGCTGATCAGTGCAATCCGTGGCATCCGTGTTCTATTTCCCGAGTCCCGACTTCCGGATCACGATAAAGAAATGTAAGTTACAGGCAGCATACAGGCAAGAAGTAAGCAAGGTGAACCTGCACGGGATAACATCATAGTGTTATGCCGATCATCATTACCCTGGTCGCTTCTTGCCTGTATGTTGCCCGGATGGCAGGAGGAACCAAAGAAATGAAGAGGTGAAGAGGGTGCGAGGGAGAATAATTGAAAATGGAAATTTGTAAATGCAATGTAATGTAATCCCAGAGCAGGATGCACTGGGTACAATCGAGTTCCGAGTTCCGATTAAAAAAAAGTATATATGCAGATATAGGCAGTTATATGCGGATATATGCAGATGTATGCAATGTTTAAATGTATGATTATAAAGCACTTGACAGGATTTGTGGTTAGTGGTTAGTCGATAACATGAAAACTGGACGACCGGAAAACTTGAAATCGTTCAGTCGTGCATTCGGAGGAATTATGCCGCTTAGAGAAAATGGGAATTATGTGAGTTTTATTGAATCTTTTTGTGAGATCCATGGTCGTTTCGGAGATAAAGTTTACAGGCGGAAGCGTAATGGTCAGCCGTGGGTTTATGAATATGTTTATAAACCCAAATATGCACCAACAGTGCTCAGCAGGCGGACTTCCTATATTGCCAGAGCTGCTGCGAGGATATCTAATCCGCGGTATAAAGGGTATAGAGATATTTTGCAGAAGATCTATTATTTCACGCCGTATTTTGTTTATGCCGGGAATTACAGTTTTAGCTGCAATACATTCTTTAAGCTGCGGTTTGCCGGAGATTATGGGATTGAACTGGATGGCAGCCGGATAAGTCTGCATCTGGCACCGCGGACCAAGTTAAATTTTGCTTTTGATGAAGCGGGAGAATATGAGATCAAGTGCTATAAAGATGGCAGGTTATACAGTCGAAGGCAAGTGATCGTGATTGATGCGGAGAGCGATCTGGAAGAAATTTATACTAACTGGTTTAATGAGCATCTGGAAGAAATTTATACTAACTGGTTTAATGAGCATCTGGCAGAAATATTATCATGGCAGTTGCCCTGTTTCGGGAAAAAGAAAGTTTACCGGCGAGGGATAATTCCTCCCGCGTGGGTGCAATATCTGGTAGGTAAAACAGAGCAGGGAATCTTGTATCGGAGCAGTTATCGGGAGCGGTTTTTGTATTCGAGGCAGTCTTATGCGCATGTTCACTCCTCACAGGGTGATTATTTTTATCGCTCGCAAAAGCAGGTTACGGAGTGCTGGAATGCATCTACTGCTGACTTTAAGCAGGTATGGGAGAAGTATCATATCAGGTGGTTTGATGCTAATTACCGGAAGAACTGGAAGATAGTGCGGCAGCATAATTTGTGGAGCAAGCTGGTTTTTCAGGCTGGGGGTATTTTGGGATTTGATCTGGAGGAGCTAACGCCGGATAACTGGCTGTGGGGCGTGGAAACTCTGGGTGATCTGCTGGAAGTGTGCGGGATGGGAAGGTATGGTCTGAGTGTAGAGGACTTGGGAGTGAGGATTTTTTAAGTAGAGTGAGCGTGTGGTTTTGTCGTGAAGGTCGGAAGCATTAGTAACTGTTTAAGGTTTTTTTTGTGTGGTGATGGCGTGTCGGGTTCTCAAGTCAATTATCCGGGTACGGATTCTTAACTCGATATCCCTTAATGGCAGTTGTCTTTTTAGTTTATCTTATTTCAATAAGGTCATTTTCCTTACTTGCTCATTATCAGCCTGCTGATACCGGATAAAATATACTCCTCCTGCTACTTTTTTAGCATCCCAGATAATATTATATTTGCCAGCCGGCTTATATTCATTTAGTAATTGCTCCACCTTTTGTCCTTTCACATTATACACGGCAATATCAACTTCCCCAGCTTCTGGCACTTCATAATAAATATTAGTGACCGGATTGAAAGGATTAGGATAAATAAATAAATCATCTGCTGCTTCCAGCACATTCTCATCTTCAGATACATCTCCACCTATGGCAGTTATAAAGGGATAGCCACTATTTAAGCTGCTATCCATATCCCAGAGATCTTCTGTGCCATTTGCTTCTTCTCCGGCAAAATCCCAGCCCATATCAAGATAATTTTCCCTTAGTCGCATTTCAGCACTGGTCATTCCCTGCAAATTATCGATCGTCCCCATATTATCACCCACTCCTTCTTCCTGCCCGGAGGACTCTACATTCCAGATACTATTAACTATACTGCCTCCCCTTATTTCTCCGGCAAATCCTCCATTTCCATCTCCATCACTTACGCTGCCTGCAGCATAGGAATCTGTTATTGTAGCACTTTCCATGAATCCCACCAGTCCACCTGAACCTGATTGTCCCGCTACATCACCCAGGGCATAACAATTATTGATTACTCCCACGTACAGGACTCCTGCAAATCCACCTGCTGCAATCTCACTGGTCACGCTGCTGGAGCTAAAAGACTCAACAACTGTACTTGACTCGCCTATTACCCCAAATAAACCTCCTGTATAAAGTATGCCTTCTACTTCACCCCAACTATAACAATTTATAATTTCTGTAGAATCAAGACGACCTCCTAATCCTCCAATTCCCAGATAACCGTTTAATTCTACATTAGTTATCCCCAGGTTACTGACCTCTGCTCCATTTATAACTCCAAACATACCTAGATCATTATTTTGCAGTTCTGTAACATTAAGATTAGCTATGCAATGATGGTCTCCATCAAAATCTGCTCTCAGACAGGGTATGTAAAATCCTGGTGTACTCCCCAGGTCTAAATCACTGGTAAGTTTAAAGGCTATCTCAGAATCAGCTCCAAATGCCAGCAGCTTCTCAAAATCAGCTTCATTACTGATCAAATATTTCCCGTCTTCAATTTCCAGATAAGCTGATACATCAAGATAGTAATCATTTGCTAACCAATCAGCAAATAAATCTGACGGCAGCACTCCAAAACTGTAGTGATGCTCACCGTTGATCAATACTTCTTCATAATTGTAAAAACTATTACTTTCTGCCTGCACTAATCCATGACCTGCAAGTCCACCTACCTCCACTTCACCTGTGATACTGCCGGTTGCATAGCAGTTATTCAGTTCGGATTCAGAATGAACTTGAGCAATAAAACTGCCAACACACCAGTCACCTGTGAAATCAATGTTAGTTAAGCCCAGATTTTCTACTATTCCGCCACTGCAATATCCAAACATTCCTACTGTAGTAGATTCAGGTCGATTGATATATAATCCGTCAATTACATGATTGTTACCATTATACCTTCCGCAAAACCCCCCGTAATCAAAATTACCTATCGGATCAAATCCTGCCCCATCATTCCAGTTCTCTGTTTCACTGGCATCTATATCTGCAGTTTGAATAAAATGACAATCCCAGTAATCCGGATGGGTACTCAGCCATAAAAGGTTGTCCAGTATTGCTATCTGAAACGGGTCAGTTTCCGTGCCACTGCCAGCCGGCATGATTCCTTCATAAATCACATAGATATAAGACTCTCGCGTTATATTGTCACTTTCCCGGTTTCCGTCATAGACTGTTAAACTCACATCGTAATTTCCTGATTCATTGTAACTCCAGACCGGATTTTCTTCTCCGCTATCGATATTGCCATCATTATTAAAATCCCATTCCCAGACTGCTATATCTCCAAAAGATAAATCTACAAATCTAATCTCCTCTCCGATAAATACTTCCAAAGGGAATGCTGTAAACCAGGCAAATATACCTGACTCAATTAATGTCCACTCCAAATCCGTTAAGTATCCAAATCCACCATTTAAATCATCTGCAATATTCCAGATGTCCTCCACCCCGTTTATTGCCTCTCCGGCAAAATCCCAACCCAGTTCCGTATAAGTGAGAATGTCCTGCATCTCCAAGGTTGTTTTTCCCAACAGGTCAATTACTTCCCCGCCTTCATTATTGCCAATACCCTCGGTTTGTCCGCTGCTTTCCAGATCCCAGATGCTGCTGTGTATCTCTGAATTATTGCCACCAGCTAAACCGCCCACTGCACTTTCTCCGCTCACATTTCCGCTGGCATACGTATTGAAAATCTGGGACTGGCAATTATCACCAACTAAGCCACCAACCAGTTCAATACCTGCCACAACTCCCACGGCATAGCAATCCGCTATCACTGAATCATAATTATACCCGGCAAAACCACCAACGCGAATCTCTGCCTTCACACCCACATCCGCATAACACCGGGATATTACCGAGATAGACACTTCGCCCACTAAACCGCCTGTATATTCCACTCCTGTCACAATGCCTTTTCCATAGCAATCCTGCAAAACCGAAGCATGGCAAAACCCAACCAGTACTCCTGTTGAACTGCCCCCGCTAACTTCCCCTTCTACCCCGCAATCTGCTGCTGTTGCATTATTAAAATACCCCACCAGACTACCAGTATAATCAGCACCCGTCACCCGGGCATCTATCAACCTGATTCCTTCCAGAGTTCCCTGATTCTTAAATCCAAATAATCCACATCCATCCAGCTCTGGTCTATCTATGTATAAACCGGATATCGAAAAATAACTGCCATTATAGCTTCCCTCAAAAGGGTCGTACTCTTCACTGCTTATACACCAGCCTATCGGATTGAATCCAGCTCCCTCATTCCAGGTAGCTGTTTCACTGGCATCAATATCTGAAGTCTGAAGATAATAGCTGTCCCAACCATCAGGATTTGTACTTAACCATAATAAATTGTCCAGAGTGTCCACTAAATAAGGCTCTAATTCAGTTCCCATACCTTCCGGCTGTACACCATCTGCATTGATACTGATAATAATCGCTAAAATAAATATTGATATAATTATCCGAGAATTCATCTTTTCCTCCTTTTCCTCCAGAAATAAATGACATATTAAATCTACTATTACTGTATAATAATCATTTGTCTTATTCAATGTCAAGTAATATTTTTCAATCCACGCATCCCCCCGGAATTAATTTCATTTTAGGTTACCAATAGCATCAAATGGATCATTCTCAATAACCCCTAAATTTATTTAGGGGTTATTTGTTGAACGAACGGTGTGTAGTCACTTCAGTGACTTCTCTTTGTATTAGAATTTGTTATACCAAAATCCAGACTGGAATGAATTATTATTATGAGAAGTGGCTGAAGCCACTCAACCCATATTCTTTTTTGCTTCTCACCAGGTCAAAAAACCTGGTGTTAATGAGAATGAAAAATTTGCATATAAAATACGCCTAAACATCTATAAGTTATTGAGATATCTATAACAGCTCTCAGAAAAATAAGGGGTTGCAAGATATTTCACAATCTTTGACTCATACTCTCTGAGCTTATCTAAATCCTCCCGGCTGAGCCTGGCAGGGCAACGACATTGTTAAGGATAAATAATATCTCTCACTACTCTAAGCTGGGGATGTTTTTTCAATAAAAAATTAAAGCCACCCGAAAGTGATATGTTCTAATCATACATCTGGTGAGAGCAAAGCCATTATATTACTTCACAGCTATAAACTATTGACAAATGGTGAATTAACAAACTAACGTGAGAATAATTAAAGCTTAAATGCAATTGAAATGGCAGTTATGAATATGAAGATCAACATATTGCGATAAATACTGTCAGATAGAATATTATTTTAAGATGATAAGATAATGAAATTTCATGTTTATCTTAAATCAATCTAAAGAATATAAAAATATAATTATTCAATAAATGAGCTTGCTTATTGCCTGCTATTATAATAAATAGAGCTTGACATAAGAATTAAGAAAAAAGACCTTTGGTTTGGGTATGAGGGATTTGTTTGTCGTTTAAGGGTAGTAAGAGAAAATTTAGTAAATAATCATATTTATAATCATGAATGATAGTTAAGCTGTTTTCAAAAAAAAATAAAGTTAAACAAAACTTCAAAACAGGAGGGTTTTATGAAGAAATGTTTATTTTTACTGTTTGCCATTTGTATTACGTTTACGTTAATGGCAAAGGATCCAAATGGTATGGTTGAAAGACGGGATTTAAGCTCGTCCACCAATCTTGCACCAGCTAACCCAATTCGTGATCCCTGGGACAATCTGTTGCAATTTGATGTAGATACTCCCTCAGGTCAAACCGGACTTTCCGGTATGGAATGGGATGGGATGTATTTTTATGCCACCAAATGGAGTGGTTCAAACCAGATCTTCAAATTTGACTCTGAAGGTAACTACATCGAGCCACTTACGGTTCCTTTAACAGGAGCTCGTGATCTGGCATTTGATGGGCAGTATATGTATGGTTCTGCCGCCTCATCCTCAGTTTACTGCTGGGAGTCACAAACTGGAGTTGCGGTACCGGAAAACAACATTACTGTTGCGGGAGTTTCGGTACGTGCAGTTGCCTATGATCCGCTCACAGATACATTCTGGAGTGGCAATTTCGGAGACCCAATATCACATTGGGATCGTGATGGTAATGTAATTGAAACATTTGCCAACCCGGGTATGGATTTTTACGGAATGGCTTATGATTATGAAGATCCTGATGGTCCATTTTTGTATGGTTTCCATCAAACACCGGGATGTACAATCGTTAAGATTGATCCGGGAACTTTTGAGATTCTGGAGACAGTGGATGTAACTGCTCAAGGTGGTACAGGAGCCATAGCCGGTGGTTTGTGCTATATGAGCGACTGGGATCCTGCTTTGCGTACTCTGGGAGCTCTGCTTCAAGGAACCCCCGATTACATCTGCGTTTATGAATTAGGCGAGAATGCACCCATTGATGCCCCTGCAGCAGCTGATATGTTTATGGTCACTCCGGATGCTAGTGGTGCTTTGATAGCTGATCTGGGCTGGATGAATCCTACTCAGACTGTAGGGGGAACCAACCTGACAGACCTTGATGAGATGAGAGTTTATCGTAATGATGTATTGATTGAAACTATTAATGATCCTGTAATCGGCGGAATAGTGAACACCACAGATAATCCACCAGCAGCTGGCATTTATACTTATTCAGTAGTGGGTTATAATGATGCCGGTGAAGGTATTCCAGTCAGTGGTAGTGCTTATATTGGTGAAGATGTGCCGGCAGCTGTAACTGATATCGTAGTAGCCGGAGTAGAGGGAAACGGAGTATTAAGCTGGACTAATCCTACCGAAGGACTTCATGGAGGTCCCTTTAATGAACCTATCCAGGGCTATCACATAGAAAGAACAGACATGGCTACCTTTGAGGTAACTGGTCTGCAGACTACCTGGACAGATGATACTATTCCCGGAGACGGATTATATGGATACACGATCACACCTTATAATTCGATAGGTGATGGTGGTTCAGCCAGCAGTGAAGTGGTATGGATTGGCTCAAGCATGGCAGCCATGTTTGGTGATCCCAATACCACAACTACTTATAATTATGCACCCTTAGATTTCTATTGGAAGAATTCACTGTCACAGACGATCTATTATGCAGAGGAATTTGCTGCTCAGGGATTTGGTGGTGGTGCTGTTACCGGCATCATGTATTACAATAATTTTGCTGAAGACCTGACAGGAATGCCGGTAAATATCTGGATGCAAAATACTAATTTGGAGGATTTGAGTGGAGGCTGGGTACCAGCAACCAACATGCAGCAGGTATTCAGTGGCACCCTTGATTTCCCGACTGGAATAAATGAAATAATGGTCGGTTTTGATGAACCATTTATCTATGAAGGAGCAAATGTAATCATATTTGTGGAAAGAGTAATGGATACAGTATATTGGAACTACAATGACGTTTTCTATTATACAGATACACAATATGCTAGTCGCACTCTCTATATTTATAGTGATACTGTAGATTATGATCCCTATAATCCACCAGCCACAATGACCGCAGTGAGCAGCCATCCTAATACAATGATGTTCATCAATATCGAAGGCTTAGGTTCTCTGGAAGGTTATGCTTATAATCAAGTAACAAATGAGCCGCTTGAAGGTGTGTTGATCGATTTGGTAGAGCAGAGAATCAATACTTTCACAGATGCTAACGGATATTACAACTTCCCAGGACTCTTTGAAGGAACCTATGAAGCTCATGCTACATTGTTTGCTCATAGTGAAGATGTGGAAACAGTAGTAATCGTAGCAGATGAAACCACAGAGCAGGATTTCTACCTGACTCCAGTATTGGAAGTAGAAGTTACTGGTCGCGTAGTTGGTTCTGATTATCCAGACATTGGTCTGGCAGGAGCAGAAGTGACACTTGACGGCATGGGTGTGCATGAAGCAATCACAGATGCTGATGGATATTTCCTGTTTGATTCAGTGTATAACTCTAATACCTATGTAATGACAGTTGTAGCCGAAGGCTATGAAGTGCTGGTAGGTGAAGCAGTAATAGGCGCAGGTAATACAGATCTGGGAGATGTGATCGTTAATGAAGTCGCTTTCCCGCCCTTCAATGTAGTCGCTACTCAGAATGTAGAAGATACAGAAGTAGAAGTAGTTTGGGAAGCCCCAGATCCAAGTGCAGCCAATTTCTGGGATTTTGAAAATGATAATGGTGATTTTATTCCAGATACCGGTTGGGCCTGGGGAACTGATGCCGAGGCTGGAGCATACAGCGGTACAAATGTCTGGGGAACAGTTTTAGGTGCAGATTATCCCAGTAGTGCTAATTTTTCACTGGTTACTCCAGAGATGAATATTCCCACAGATGACGCGGTGCTTACTTTCTGGCACTGGGTAGATATTGAATCATCCTGGGATGGTGGAAATGTGAAAATTTCTACTGATGGTGGAACAAGCTGGACAATTATTAATCCTGTAGGTGGCTACCCGGGAACCGCAGTAGGACTCGGTGGAGAAGTATGCTATAATGGCTATACCCAGACCTGGTCACTGGCAACCTTTGAAATTGGAGCATATCAGGGTGAAGACGTAATGTTCAAATTCCACTTTGGCTCTGACAGCTCGATAAACTACCGTGGCTGGTATATAGACGATGTATTTGTTGGCATGCCTGGCAGAGAAGTGGTTGGTGAAGGCAATGTCAATTTCCGTCCAGTAGTATCACTGGCACCACGTACTACACAAAGACTTCTGGAAAGCTATAATGTATATAGTCTACTGCTGGAAGATGAAGGAAATGAAGACTTGTGGACCATGGTTGGAGAAGGTGTTATGGAAACCTTCTATACCGATATGGGTTGGGTAAACAATCCTTATGGCGTATATGAATATGCAGTAAAAGGAGTTTATACAAATAGTGTTCTTTCTGATCCCGCTTTTAGTAACTGGGTCGCCAAAGACTATTATACAACAGCTGACGTGAGTGTAACCGACTTCTTTACAAATCCGGTAGAAGGTGCTGAAGTGAAACTAACCTGTCAAGATCCTGATCCAGACGGTGTATTGAATCAATATGAAATAATCACTGATGCCAACGGGGATGCTTTCTTCCCCATGATCTGGAAAGGAAACTACAATATCAGAGTTACCATGGATAACATGCAGACTTATGAACTGGAAATGATCCCCATCTTTGCTCCTTATACACTTGATGTAACGATGACAGAAGAGACAAATCCGATTTCTGGTCTGGATTATGATGTAACCGGAGCTGACGTTCATCTCTGGTGGAACGCTCCTTCTGGTGAAGCATTCTTTGATTTTGAAGCTGATGATGGTGAATTCATCTCGAATGCTGGAACAGGCTGGATGTGGGGTGTAGATGCTACCTTGGGCGTTTATTCAGGAGCTTATACATGGGTAACTAATACTGCAGGTAACTATGCTAATAGTGCAAACTGGCAGTTAGTTAGTCCTGAATTACCAATTCCTGGAGAAGGTCAGCTTAGTTTCTGGCATAATTACAGCACAGAAAGTTACTACGACGGTGGAAATGTGAAGATTTCTATTGATGGCGGAGCTACATGGCAAATTATCACACCTGATGGTGGTTATCCTGAGGATGCTGCAACCACATCTAATTCCGGAATACCCGGAGAACCATGCTATAGTGCTACTTCTGGTGCATGGCTATTTGCTACTTTTGACCTCACCATGTATGAAGGTGAAGACGCCATGTTCATGTTCCACTTTGGTTCTGACAGTTCCGTGAATGGTTATCCCGGCTGGGCAATAGATGATGTGCGTGTGGGAGCACCTTTAGATAGAGATGAAAGAATACTTGAATCCTATAACATTTATAGAGATGGCGCATTGATTGATAATGTTGATGTAGAGGAATATTATGATTTTGATCTGGCTAATGCAACCTATACTTATGGTGTAGGCGCATTATACACAACCGGAGAATCAGAGATAGTAGAAGTAATGGTAGATGTTTATCCAGTAGATATTACTGGATTTGTTACAAAATCAGATACTCCAGATACAGAACCACTGGCTGGAGCAATGGTAACTTTGGAAAATGATATGTTCCTCTGGGAAGCTCTAAGTGATGCTGCTGGAAACTTCCTGCTGGAAGATGTTAACGGAAATATGACCTATACAATAACTGTTTCTTATGAAGGCTATCAGAGCTGGAGTGAAGAAGTAGCCGTTGGCGGCGAAGATATTAATTATCCCTTGATCATCCTTTTGGAAATGATCAATCCTCCCAGCGGAGTACTGGCAACAGTTAATCAGGAAGACACAGAATGTGACCTTATCTGGAATACGCCCGGTGCTTATCCTGAATATGAAATCATTTATGATGATGATGTATTTGAGAATGCAACTGCCTGGTACCTTGAAGGTGAAGAAAGAGCTGTATGGTTTACTGCTCAGGGTGGACCTTGTATGGTTACAGGCGGAAGTATGAACATTTATAATGGCACCTGGCCTGCTGGTAATATTCTCACTCCTTTCACAATCTATGTTTGGGCTTATGATGCCGGTACAGGACTTCCTGGTGAAGTTTTAGGCAGCGTTGTAGTTACTCCCACTGATTATAACTGGGTACCATTCGTATTTGATACTCCAATACCTGTTTCTGGTACTGAATTCTTCCTGGGATATGCTCAGGGTGGAGCATATCCAGACTGTGCCCCAGTAGCAATAGATGAAACATTACCTGTTGTGAACAGAAGCTATGAACACACTGTATCAGCCGGAACACCTTGGGTTATCTCTGGATATCAGGACTTCATGATTAGAGCCACTGTTGAGGGACCAACCGGACGTGAATTCACAATTAGTCATGATAATCCAATTGTGAATTTGAGCAATGCTCCCGTACCTGACGGATCAATTACAGAACATGCTTATATCATGCCTCAGGGTAAAATGACTGTCGGTAATGCCAGTTATATTCCTGTCCATAATTCCAATCCTTTCAGCCAACTCAGCAATGTGAATAACAGTCGCGACCGTGAACTGGTAGGCTATAACGTCTTTGTTGGAGAATGGGGAGATGAAGCAAACTACGAAATGTGGAATCAGGTAAATACAGCCGTTATCCCAGATACTTTCTATACAGATATGGACTGGGTTGACTATATGGACGGCTACATTTATGTTTATGCTGTGCGCTCTGTATATACCAATGACAACATGTCTGGTCCCGCCTTTAGTAACTGGATAGGCAAAAACATGTATGCCACCCTGGATGTAACTCTTACCACAAACGGTGGAGTAATTCCTGCTGGTGCAGAAGTAACTCTGGAAGCAACAGTACCAGACCCTGAAGGTAATTATCCAGAATATATGGCTACTACCAATGCATTTGGTGAATGTACATTTACCAATGTCTGGAAGGGTAATTATAATCTAACAGCCAGTCTGGAAAATTACACTGACCTGGAAGATAACATTGATATTGTGGAAACATTTGAAACCTACGCAGGTATGCTGATAGAAATACTTTATCAGCCAATCGATCTGGCAGTTGATGAAGATGGTATGCTCACCTGGGATTTAGGTATTGGTGGTGGACCTACAGGAAGTATCCTGTTTGTAGACGATGATGGCAGTATTGATATTGGTCACACAGACACTTATCCCTACTATGAAATCATCCTCAATGCTTACGGCTCAACCTGGGACTATTATGAAATTGAATTAGCTCCAGAAGATGGACCGGATGCAGCCTTTATGTCTGATTATGATCTGGTTATCTGGGAATGCGGAGAACAGTGGACAGGAGGCAATACCTTAACTATCAATGACGAAGCAGCTTTGGCTACTTATCTTGATGGTGGTGGACACCTGATCCTTAATGCCTTTGATTATCTCTGGGATCGCTATTCAGCCGCTGGAGCATTCACTGCAGGTCAGTTCCCCTATGATTACTTAGGTTTAGCCTCTGCTAACCAGGATATGGTTACAGTTTCAGGAACTCCTATAGTTGTTGATGGTGCTGGCTGCACAGCCGGAATGACTCTTTCTCTGCAGGATATATACACAACTGTACGTGAAGGTATTTATGTAGATTATCTTACTCCAAATGCCATGGGATCATCATATACTACTTATAGCGGTAATAATATCGGAATTCAGACTACTAATGCCATCTTTACCTGCGCAAACTGGCCTGGACTTATGGATGATGTAGATACTGTAGCAGATTATACTTCAGCTTCCATTGATTATCTTCTGGGTGGCATGAGACCACTGGAATACTTCAATATTTATATTGATGATGGCTATGTTGGACAAACCACTGATTACTTCTACGATCTTACAACCATTCCAGGCTTAATCAATGGTGAAGATTACACTGTCGGCGTAAGCACTTATTACACCTCAGGATATGAATCACCTATCAGTACAATTGTTTTCACCTGTACCTGGGATAGCTATCTTTATGGTGATGTTACTGGCGATAATGTTGTAGATGCTTTTGATGCTGCTAATCTGCTGCAATACACTGTAGGAATGAACCCGGTAGGAGCTCCACTTCCCTGGACATGGCAGATGATTGCCGGAAACGTTTCTGGTGACCAGTATGTGGATGCCTATGATGCTGCTCTGGTGCTGCAATACAGTGTTGGTATGATTGATATCTTCCCGGTAGAAGCACGTGAAGTTCATGAACGTCCTATAGCAGAACTTGCTATCTCTCAGGCAGGCAATGAGTTGATCATCACTGCTCAGGGCGAACTGCATTCCTTCCTGCTTGATCTCAATATGGGCCTTTCAAACAGAGAAATAGTCTTCAATAATGAAGATGCTCTCACCTGTGTTAATGGCAGCAAGATGGCTCTGGCTTCTGCTCTGCCAATCAATGGTGAAATTTGCCGCATCAGTCTTACTGACGCTGTGAATTTGATAGGTACTGAGATCAGTGGTACAGTTAATGAAATAGACTTTACCGTTCATATAGACGAGTTACCGGAAGTAACTTCTCTGAATGCTATTTATCCTAATCCATTCAATCCGGTTACAAATATTAAATTCAGTCTCTGCCAGACAGAGAATGTGAAGATAACTGTTTATAACCTCAAAGGACAGAAAGTAGCTGTTATTCACAATGATGAATTAGCAGCCGGAAACCATACTATTAGCTGGAACGCACAAGACACTCCTTCAGGTATTTACTTCCTGAATTTCCATACTGATTCAGCAAATAGTACACAGAAGGTAGTCCTTTTGAAATAACTTAGTCCGTCTCTCCTTTGAATGGACTGCAGGGGGCAGATACTACCTGCCCCCTGCTTTTTTTTTAAATTCTGCCTGTGATATTTTGTCAATCCCCAGACACTTGCACCTTTATCACGCTGAACTTATCCCTGACTAATGAATAATATCAGTGAGTGTTTCACAATTATAGAAGTTGAAAATGACTTGTGCGAAAATAAACTAAATCTTGGAAACACATATTCAATGATTGACAGAACATAATAAAAATAAAATATTTGTATAAGGGAGGGTCGATATTTTATGAAGTATTTATTATGTTTTTTTTTGATAATTAGTTTAGCATCAGTTTTCGGTCAAGGTATGGAAGTGAAATCTTTTGAGATTGATAAACATGATCTTCATGGTACAGTGTATCCGGTACTGGATGCTAATGGAGATAATTGTGCCTTAGTGAGAATAGAACATAATATTAGTGGAGAAGTGTATCTCACCGATGTGGAAGTGTATAAGCGGGAAAAGAAAACGGATAATATCCTCTATTTTTATATCAGTAAACATGAACAATCAATCACAATCACTGCGGAAAAGTATCTGCCTATCAAATTTAAATTCAAGCAGATGCTGGCGCAAGAAAAAGTATATGTTTTGCAATTATATGGCAGTGAGGAATTTAAGAATGAAGTGAACTATCAATTTGAGGGTAAAGGAGATTTTAGTTTAAGTAGTGAACCTGATTCAGCTGATATCAGTATAGATGGGATACCCAGTTTTGAGGAAAAGACACCATATTCCTTTAAAGATTTCAATGCCGGGATATATAAGATATCTCTGGCAAAATACCGTTATGAAACTGTTGATACTATGATAGTAATAGAAAAAGATGAGAAGAAAAACCTGACTATCGTACTGAAACCTCTTTTTGGTAATTTGAGTGTTAGTTCTGAACCTTCCGGCTGTACAGTATTGATCAATGGCAGGGAAAAAGGAGTGACTCCTTTATATCTGACGGGTGCCAATTCCGGACTTGATGCCGGGAATTATAATATTAAAGTGCAAAAATCCGGTAATCATATAAATTCTTACGGCATATATCAGGAGACAATTGAGATAATATGTGGTGAAAGTGTGAATATCGAGGCAGTTTTACCTGCCCAGTATGGCAGTATTTCTCTTTCCAGTAATAATATTAAAACAGAATATGAAGTCATTGACCAGGACACAAAAGAATCTGTCTATAAAGGGAAAAATATTGAGAAGTTGCAATTATTAACAGGGTCATATAAGATAAAGGCAGACAATCCCGAATGTTTACCTAAATCAAAAACAATAGATGTAACTTATGGCAGCAGTGAAGAAGCTATATTCCGCTATCTGGAATCAGATTATAGGGTTTTTCGGGAAAGGAAACGTAATGAGCAGATGGCTTTCCGCGATTTTATTTATAAAGATAATCTTGGAGCTATGCAGATTTATGAATCAATACTGGGATTTATTGCATCTGATTCTGTGAAAGCAACAACTACTCTCCGCTTTGCAACAGGTGATGATCTTACCTTCATGCAGATTCCTTTATTAGCCAGGCTAACATTTTTTAATGGTGAGAAGACGGCAATCACTTATGGAATAAGTCTCATTGGTAATATTGCTCTAGCAACTGGTAGTAAACTTGACGGTTGGATAGATCTGGTTTCATTTAATGGAGGTATGATATTTCATTCGGAGAATTATAGGGCAAGACTCCATCTTGAATGTGATGCAGGATTAAAAGCAGCCTGGACGAGTTTTGAGGATACTTATACATATCAATCTCAGAAAATTACTTATGGCTCACTTAATTTTGATTCAGAAGGAAACAGGACATTGGAATATCCCTTGCAATGGGCACCGGTTGATTTATCCTGCACTTATGAGCATTATATTGGTGGCAGTTCCTTTTTTATGCTGAGAGCAGGGCTTCTTTATTTTTGTATTGTTGGAACCGATTATCACTGGTACAATAAATCCGCTGTTAAAGCCTGGGAATCTGAAGGAGCAGATAAACCCGAGCCAATAATTGGAGATAATTTGCCACCAGAGCCCTATTTAGAAGGATTCAAACCATACTTTGGTATAGGTATAAGGTTCTAATAAGGAGCAATATTTATGATTAAAGTGTTACATTGTATTTTATTTCTCTGTCTTGGATTTCTTTATGCTCAAAGCCTGGAAGTAATATCTTTTGAAATTGATAATCAGGATTTTCACGGGACAGTATATCCGGTGCTTGATGCTAATGGAGATAATTGTGCTCTGATACGTATAGAGCACAATTTAAGCAGTGAAGTTCACCTGGCAGATGTAGAGGTTTTCAAACGCGAGAAAAAAGCTGAAAACATCTATTATTTTTATATCAGCCGGCATGAACAATCCGTCACTCTTACTACAGAAAAATACCTGCCTATCAAATATAAATTTAATCTGATGCTGGCAAGTGGAAAAGTATATGTTCTGCAATTATTCGGCAGTGAGGAATTTAAGAATGACCCTGTTTATAAATTTGAAGGCAAGGGAGATTTCTCAATCATAAGTGATCCCGAGGGAGCAGATATCTCAATTGACGGCATATCCACTTTTCAAGAAAAAACTCCCTTCTCCCTGAAAGATTTCAAGGCTGGTAATTATTTGATATCTCTGGCGAAATACCGTTATGAAACGGTCGATACAGTGATAGTAATAGAAAAAGATGAGAAAAACAGCCTGAAGATAGAGCTATCACCTCTATTCGGCGATTTAAGTGTGACCTCTGAGCCCTCTGGCTGTATAGTATTGATCAATGGCAGGGAAAAAGGAGTGACTCCTTTATATCTGACGGGTGCCAATTCCGGACTTGATGCCGGGAATTATAATATTAAAGTGCAAAAATCTGGTAATCATATAAATTCCTATGGCATCTATCAGGAGCCAATTGAGATAATATGTGGTGAAAGTGTGAATATCGAGGCAGTTTTACCCGCCCAGTATGGCAGTATTTCTCTTTCCAGTAATAATAGTAAAACAAAATATGAAATCGTTGACCTGGACACAAAAGAATCTGTCTATAACGGGAAAAATATTGAAAAGCTGCAATTATTAACAGGATCATATAAAATAAAGGCAGACAATCCGGATTGTTTAGCTAAATCAAAAACAATAGATGTAACTTATGGCAGCAATGACGAAGTTAAATTCCTCTATCTGGAATCAGATTACCGGGTTTTTCTGGAAAGAAAACGTAATGAGCAGATGGCTTTCCGCGATTTTATATATAAAGATAATGACGGAGCTTTATTGATTGGTGAAGCTGCTCTGGGATTTACTTTTCCAGATTCCCTTAAATCGAATACTACATTGAGAATAGGTTCAGGAGAAGACTTCTATTTTATACAAATCCCTCTTTTAGCAAAAATTAGTTTCATGGGTGAATCAAAAATAGCATTAACAGGTGGTGTGAGTGTACTTGGGAATATTTCTATTGCAACTGGTAGTAAACTTGACGGTTGGATAGATCTGGTTTCATTTAATGGAGGTATGATATTTCATTCGGAGAATTATAGGGCAAGACTCCATATTGAGTGTGATGCAGGATTAAAACTCGCCTGGACGAGTTTTGAGAATACTTATACATATCAATCTCAGAAAATTACTTATTGCTCACTTGATTTTGATTCAGAAGGAAACAGGACATTGGAACATCCCTGGCAATGGGCACCGGTTGATTTATCCTGTACGTATGAGCATCATATTGGTGGCAGAGCCTTTATTATGCTGAGAGCAGGATTTCTTTATTTTTGTATTGATGGAAACGATTATTACTGGTATGATAAATCTGCTGCTAATGCCTGGGAAACTGAAGGGGCAAATAAACCCGAGCCAATTATTGGAGATGATTTGCCACCAGTACCCTATTTAGAAGGATTCAAGCCCTACTTTGGAATTGGCATAAGATTCTAATATTAAGCAACTGGCATCCCCCTGTATTTCTTGTTTTCATATCGGAAATTTTGATGATAATTGACCAGATAAGTAGGACTTGCAACGCTAACGGTACTCCAGAAGTGGGGCGAGAACTACAAGCAGTTATCAGTAGCTATCTATGTTTTTCACCGCAGCAAGTTTATTTTCGGGGAATGAGTGATAGCGGTCGTTATCTGCGCCCCACCTGGAAATACCCTGCGGTGCACGGCTAACTTAGCGGCAGGAATGTTTTTTAATTTCGGGGGGATGCCAGCTAATATTAAGCAGTACTTGACAATAAATTTCCAGAAACTCATTTTCGGTTTAATTAATAATCCTGGGAGGTAAAGCTAATGAAGCGGATTTTATTGTTTACTTTTTTACTGATAGTTATGCTGCAGCTTTCGGCAGCAATTGAAGTATTTTCTGAAGATTTTGAGGATGGCATGATACCATCAGAATGGTCACAGGAATACGTTGCTGGCGAGGTTAACTGGGGTATCCATGATGGTGGACAGAATGACCATCCTCCGGCAGCATATGAGGGCAATTTTAATGCCTGGTTCTTTGATAATCACATTGACGGCAATATGACAAAACTGGTTTCTCCTGAATTTGCACTTACAACTCACAGCAAATTGAGTTTCTGGTATGTGCAGGATAGCTGGACAAGTTATCAGGATTATCTGCGGGTATATTATCGCACTTCCGTCAGCGATGACTGGCAGCTTCTGGAATATTTTGCTGAAGAGGAAAATGAATGGACTCAAGTGATCCTTGATCTTCCTGAGCCAACAAGTACATATTCTATTGCCTTTGAAGGAGAAGCTTATTGGGGTTATGGAGTTTGTATTGATAATATCGTTGTAGAAGACTGCGTATTCAATATCCTCGTCTGGGATAATGATAATAATTCAGATTATATAGACCCTAATAACGGACAATATTATACCTGTGAGAACAGCATAACCATGGCTCTTGATGCTAATGAACTGGATTATGAACTGGTAAGTATCCTGCCCAGAGAACTTGATTTCTATGATGTGATCATGATTGAGCTGGGCTTATACTGCGTAGGTTGAGGGGCTACTCCTCCGGGCGCCGTGAGCGCTGTGCAGCAGGAAGCTCTGGTAAATTTCATGAATGATGGTGGAGCCGTGTATATGGAAGGTGCCAATGTGGGGCAAGACCACAATAACACTGATTTCTTTGACCACTTTGGGGCAGATTATCAAGGTGCAGGCTCTCAGAACGTCATCAGCAGTCTCAATGGTGAAGATGACACCTTTGCTGTGGATACTTCTTTCCCTTACCCTACTGGTGACTGTAACTACGGCATCGATCAGTTAGGTGCTGGTGAAGGTGAAATATTTATCAGTTCTCAGGATGGTATTGGACGTGCCGTGATGTATGATGCTGCTGACTGGCGGACAATTGTCTGCTCACCAGTACTGGGAGCTTTTGAGGAAGATGAGTTCTTTGATACTCGCCAGTATCTGATGATGGAATACGTAGCTTTTCTGGCTGATATAGATGGACCGGAGCTGCAAACTTCTGCTTCGGGGCTGGAATTTGAAAGTGCCTATCCCGGTTATGATGTTTCAGAATCTCTTTTCCTGGAAAATACAGGCTTTCTTGACCTGGAAATCTGGGAAATTGAAGTTTCAAGTAATGACTTCCTGGTTGATACCCTTGCTCCTTTAACTATCGCTGGACGGGAATTCATAGAACTAAATGTTACTTTTAGAGCTATGGAAGAAGGCAGTTATTCAGGGTACATCACTATTTTATGTAATGACCGAGATAACCAGTCAACCGTGATCAGCCTCACAGCATTTTGCCTGAATCCGCCTGATATTGATGTTTCAGAATCAGTAATCAATCTGGAACTCAATACTGATATCCAGCATCAATATCCTCTTACAATCTCAAACGAAGGTGGAAGTGACCTCGAGTACGAACTCATTACTTCGGAGTTAATCACCTGGTTAAATATATCACCATCTGCGGGTATTATCCCTGCAGCAGATTCAGAGGAAATAATTTTCAATTTCGATACCAGCGATATGGCTTCAGGGACTTATACTACTGAGATAAATATCATTTCTAATGATCCTGATGAAACAGAATTGATCCTGCCTGTAAGCTTGACTATAGTTATTACTGAAAATAACCAATCTGATCTTCCTCAAATTACCGCTTTGCAGTCAGTATACCCAAATCCCTTTAACCCGGTCACAAATTTCCATTATACGCTTACTCAGCCTGACCAGGTTAAACTGGAAATATATAATCTGCGTGGACAATTAGTGGAACAATTAGTTAATACTTTCCAGCCGGCAGACAGCTATAATATCTCCTGGCAGGCTGATAACACTGCCAGTGGAATATATTTCTACAGATTTACTGCCGGGCTTTGCAGAGAAAGCGGTAAGCTGATCCTGCTGAAATAATTTTTATTAAGCTCAAATTATAAAGGGAACTTTGGTTCCCTTTTTTTTGATACCATGTAATTCATTCAGTTATATTTACTTTGCAGTTGATCTACTTTCATATTTTTTAAGTAATGGATTCAGGCTAATAATCCTGCAAAAACGCAAAATTCCTTGACACTCACCATTCTCCTTTTAAACTGCATTTATTCTGATTTCCGGGAGGTGTGTTATGGAGCACATTGTTTCACTGATTGTCCTTTTAGTCTTTTGTTTTCTGCTGCCTTTGGAATGCCGTACCCGCAAACCGGCTGTCAGCGGGAAATGGTATCCCAGTAATCCCCAGGAACTGGCAAATGACCTTAAAGATTATCTGGATAAAGCAGAACTATCCGAAACTCAAAATCAGTTAGAACCTCTGGGAATTATGGTTCCTCATGCCGGTTATATGTTCAGTGCTCCGGTTGCTGCCTGGTGTTATAAACTTCTGGAAAACAAGAAATATGACACAGTTATCCTACTGGGTTCCAGTCATCATTATGCTGCCGGCATTGTAAGCGTTTATGACGGAGATAAACTGCAGACACCTTTAGGTGAAATCCCGGTTGATCGTAAACTGGCTCAGCAAATCATTGCCGGACACCCTCATATTGATTGTAACGATGCCATTCACGCTATAGAGCACAGTAATGAAGCCCAATTGCCCTTTCTGCAATATCTCCTGAAGGACTTTCAGGTTGTGAGTATTTTAACTTCAACTAATGATAAAAAGCTGCTGCTGGATACTGCAGATATCATCTATCAGGCAATTGCTGCCAGCGATAAAAAGGTTTTACTGGTGCTTAGCACCGATATGTCACATTTCCATAATTATGACCTGGCAAAGAAAATGGATCAGGAGACAATTGATCTGATTATTACGGAACAATGGCAGACTCTGGCAAAGAAAATAAACTGGCGGGATTGCGAATTGTGCGGTTTTCACGCTTTTGAAATTTTCCAGAAGATCATGCAGCTCTCTGGAAGTGACAAACCGGTGCTATTACAATATGCAAATTCCGGTGATGCACATCCGGAATATGGTCTGGATAGTGTAGTAGGCTATGGAGCAATAGTATTCCCTCAAAAAATGAACCCGGAAAAATCTATCTCTTCAGATGACGATAAATTAACTGCTGAAGAAAAAAAATGGCTGCTTAATCTTGCCAGAAAATCTATTATTGATAGCCTTAATCATGCTAATACAGCAATTCCCAAACCGGATAACCGGCTCTTAAGACAGGAAAGAGCTGTCTTCGTCACCCTGCATAAAAAAGGAAATCTCAGGGGCTGCATAGGACACATGATCGCCCGTGATCAGCTCTATAAAGCGGTCTGGCAAATGGCACAATCCGCCGCCTTTGCTGACCCCCGCTTTGATTCTATCGAACTGGCAGAAATGGCGGACATTGTTATTGAAATCTCTGTTTTATCTCCCATGCAGAAAGTGAAAACTATTGATGAAATAGTAATGGGCAGGGATGGTGTGCTGGTGCAGCAAGGCTATCATAGTGGAGTGTTTCTACCACAGGTGGCACGCGAGACCGGCTGGGATAAAGAAACTTTCCTGAGACAACTCTGCTCCTCCAAAGCCCTGCTCCCCCCCGATGCCTACCTTGATCCTCAAACAGAAATTTATATTTTTCAAGTTGAAGAATTCAGTGAATAGGAAGTGACCATGAATGATGATTTTGTGACTGTATTAAAAACATATAACCTCGGAACCCTGGCTATTGCCAAATCTCTCTTAATAGATGCCGGTATCGAATTCTCCGTACAGAATGAGAATTTTGGCTCTATTTATAATGGTTTTTATTCGGTATCCGGTTTCATTGAAATCCAGGTACGGCAGGCAGATGCAGATACTGCTCTGGAACTGCTGGCGGAGATGCAGGAAATCTATGAAGAACCAGAAGATGACGAATTACATTAAACAGGAAAGATTACCTCAATGATCAATGAAAATCTCCGCTTTCTCCGGAAGGCACTCACACTGCCCCGAACCTGGAATGCCATCAAAGTATATATCGGTTATTTCCTCTCTTTAGTCATCCGTAAACCACTTATCTGGGGTTTTCCACCAGTAATAATGATTGAACCTGCCAATATCTGCAACCTGCGCTGCCCCCTATGCCCCTCCGGTAATGGCACCCTTAAACGTGAAAAAGGCTATATGACTCTGGATACTTTCCGTAGTATAATTGATCAGGTTCATAAAAAAAGCTTCCTGGTTTTACTCTGGAATCAGGGCGAACCATTCCTGAATAAGGACATCCTGACCATGATCCGCTATGCTTCCGATCATAAAATGTTCACTCTGCTTTCGACTAATGGAAACATACATCCAGACACTGATGCTCTGGTGAATAGCGGCTTGGACTCCCTGATAATCTCACTTGATGGTGCTACTCAGGAAACTTACAATAAATACCGGATCAATGGTAAAGTAGCTGATGTGCTGGACCTGGCAAAAATGATCGTTGCTTCCCGCCGTAAGCTGAAAGAAAATAATCCCTTACTTCGCTGGCAATTCCTGGTGATGAAGCACAATGAGCATGAATTAAAAGCTATCAGGCAACTGGCAAAAGATATTCAGGTAGATAACCTGGAATTGAAAACCGTGCAAATTTATGAAAAAGAAGACGTTGAGAGATTTCTCCCTCTAAACCCACGCTATAGAAGATATAAGATTTCAGGAAATAATTTTGAATTGAAAGCCGGTATTCCCAATCGCTGCCGTCGTATCTGGATGAATGCAGTCGTCAACTGGAATGGCGAAATGGCTGTCTGCTGCTTTGATAAGGACATCAATCATACAATTGGCAATATTAATGATGAAAAACTTATCGCTATCTGGAAAGGAGTTCGCTTGCAGAAATTCAGGAAGCAGATTCTCACTAACCGGCAGGTATTCACTATGTGTAAGAATTGCGGGGAAAGTGTGAAGATGCGGGTTATGCAAACCAGAGTTAACTAATTGCTGTTCCCACCCCGGCTAAGTCCATATCTCAGGATATTGATAATATGTGCTTTCATCTCCTCCAGAGAAAATGACTGCTCCTGCACTGCCCATTCGGTAATCACAAAATTGACTGTTCCAAAGACCATATAACTCAATGCTACCGGGTCTATATCCCTGATCGAGCCCTCTTCTATTGCTTCGGTACATATCTTCTGCAGATAGCTCAAATAATGACGTAAGGGCTTGAAATCCGGATATTTATTATAAAACTCCTTGCTCTGACGCAGCTCTACTGCCAGAAATCTAACCACTTTCGGGTCTTCTGTAAATAGCGTAATATGCTCTTCCGCAAAACAGAACAACTTCTCATAACCTGTCTCTTTCTCGGATATCCGTTTTTCCATCTCATTTAAACGGTTCTCAAACAAATTCTCCACTGCCTTGATCAGTAGATCATCTTTATTCTTGAAATATAGATAGGTTGTACCATCTGCCACTCCAGCTTCATGAGCAATCTCGGTTATTTTGGCACCATGAAAACCCTTCTCAGAAAACACCTTTATTGCTGCTTCAAGAATGGCTTTACGCTTTTGCTCCTGCTTTAATATCACTCTTTTTGTCTTCTTTCTCTTTATCATAGGTCACACCTCCAATCCTGAGCCAATATAAATTTTCAGAAAAAATCAGTCAAGTTTATGAATCACATTCATTTTCTTATACTTCTATCAATTCATATTCCCGACTGCTTAAGCCTATGCGCTCGGCATATTCCAACTGATAATCTCCGCTCACACCAGTATGCTTCAAAAAGGCATCTCTAAATCCAGTATGTCTATTCACCAGATCAAGGGAAGCTTTATCTACCGCCACCATATCTGTGCCACCCACAATCCCGATCTTAGCTGCAAAGGGCGGTGGTGCCCCCTTATCACAATCACACAACCGTGACACCTTATCAATCACATTTATATAAACCATCTTTCTCCCATCAGAAATCATCCTGGCATATTCCACCAGTCTCTCCTGAAATACCTGCAACCCAGTGCTGCCCCAGGGAATGGAAAACACCTGCTGTGGACACACACCAATACATTTTCCGCAGCCAACACATTTAAGCGGATCAATGACTACCGGCTCTAAAGTTATAGCTCCGCCGGGACATTCTTTTTTACACAAACCGCAACTTACACAAGCACCAGCATTTATAACCGGAATAGTGGAAGAATGCTGAACCATTTTACCAGGAATACTCGCCATGCCCATCCCTACATTCTTGATAGCTCCACCAAACCCGGTCATGATATGACCCTTGAAATGCGAATAAATAATATAGCCATCATATTCATCTATTGCCAGCGGCAGCCGTACTTCACTGAAATGGCTAAGCCCCTGATACGGCAGACTATAATCACCTTCCGCATCTAAAATGTGCAGCGGTGCAAAATCAAATCCATGCTCTTTTGCCACTGACAGATGCGTTGCTGTCTCTCGCCGGGGTCCCAGATAAAGCACATTAGTCTCTACCAGTACAGCGTCCAGCCTGCTTGCCAGAATATACAATAAAGCCGGATCAAGATAATTCCGGTTGCCCCGCTCTCCAAAGTGCAGCTTTATGGCAAGCCTGCCCTGCTTTTCGATTGCGATTTTTTCATAAATTTTCCACACTGACTCAGCATTTATAGCCTTAGAATAATACACAATTGCCATTATTGAACCTCTTCTGCTTTTTTTCTCTATACATAACCTCCTCTTTTCAGTCAAGTAATATTAATCTCAGCCCACACTTCGTGGTTGTTCTTTATATTGAGACTGTTCAATCTAAGTAATTGAATTATAAAGAGCAAAATCTATATTAGGCACATTAAGTGCACATCTTTGTTAAAATAGGGTCAATATTCAAAATTGACATTTTTGCTCGAGAATGAGCATTTTATTTTTGAA
>JAIPGP010000009.1 GCA_021735645.1 Candidatus Cloacimonadota bacterium | reverse complement strand
TGAATATTGCTTCTGAAATTCAAAGAAACTTATCGTTTCATAATGTTTCATTAATAGACCTCCATTGAATATTTGATAGCAAATTTCCACCGAGTAATCTTATTGTCAAGTTTTACGGAGACAGCCGGATAGTCATTAATAAATTAGACAATAATTATATAAGCCCTCCGCATGGAGGGCTTTTTTTTTATTTTACAAACTAACTTTGCTAGTAATTGGCTTTGCTTCTTCTAGTCAATCAATGCGAAGTCTTTCTACCATTAGCAAGTAACAACTACATTTTATTGACAAATTATACCCCTTAAAATCTCAAGTAAATATAAGAAAAAATAAGCTCAGGAGAATAAAATGAAAAAAATGATCTTTATCCTGGTAGTTATATTCTGTATGACTATCCTGTCTGCAAATGATCTGCTTTTTAAAACCCTGGATAACGGTATGCAGGTTGCTGTGAAAAAGAACACTACTAATAACTCTGTTGCAGTATATGGCTTCGTGAAAACCGGAGCAGTTAAAGAAGAGCAATTTCTGGGTTGCGGTATATCGCACTATCTGGAACACCTTGTTTCCTCCGGCTCTACGAGTATGCACACTGAATCTGATTATGTGCAAATGCAAGAACAACTTGGTTTGATGTCTAATGCTTACACAACTTCAGATATCACTGCCTATCACCTTACCGGTGAAAGTGCTCATCTGGACACCATGATCGTTACAATAGGTGAATTTCTGCGCTACTGCCTGTTTGATCAGAAGGAAGTAGATCGTGAACGTGAAGTGATCCTTAAAGAAATGGTGATGCGATCTACAAATGTTAATAACCAGATATATGAATGGCAGAATGCTATGAATTATCCTGATACAAATAATAAGTATCCTGTGATCGGCTATCCAAACCTCTATAAGCAGATCACCCGTGATGACCTGCTTGCCTATTATCACCGGCATTATATACCTAATAATATTATATTTGTTGTAACTGGCAATCTGGACACGCAGGCTACTATGACCAAAATAGAAGAAACCTTTAGCGATTGGGAAAGAGCTGTTTATCGGCCTGTTTTCCTGCCCACGCAACCTCCCTACGGTTCAGAATACACTTTCATCAAGGAATTTGACATCGTTAATGCCAGAATAAGCCTCAACTACATCATCCCCCAGGCTTATTATCAATATACTAATGAACTGAACGCTGCTCTGGATATCCTCTTCAGCAAAAGACAATCGCGCATTAATTACCGTCTGGTGGAAGAGGAAAAACTTGTCAACAGAGTTTGGGGCGATTGCTCTCCTATCGCAGACTCCAAGGGTGTAAATGATGCCAGCATAGGTTTTGAGCCCAAAGAAGAAGCTGATATTGACCGCATTATTGCCATAATTGATGAAGAACTGACACTCGCCAGCGAGAGAGGGTTTTCTAGTGACGAGCTGGAAAACTATATTAACCGCACAAAAGCTGCTCATATACTCTATGAACTCACTCCTGACCGCGAAGCTAATCTGATAGGCTGGTCACTGTATAATCAGAATAATCCTGATATGCTGGGTTTGCAGATCGAAGCACTGGAATCAATCAGACTGGCAGATATGCCAGCAGCAATTGAAAATATTCTCCTCACCGGCAATAGAGTGATCACCATCGCTCATCCGCAAAAAGCTGCTGAAGATGTTGCTGTGCAGCAGGTGGAAACTATTCAGACTGACTTGAGCATGGAAAAAATAGTCATCAATGATAATGTAACTCTTTTTTATGATAAATCCGAGCAGCTGGAAGTCGTAAATTTTGCCCTGCTGCTGCCGATAACTCTCGACTGGGAGACCATTAAGAATGCCGGTATTCTGGAAATGACCTCTGATCTGCTGATGAGCGGTTCCAAAAATTACGATTCTAGAGAAATCAGTGAATGGCTGGAAGACCATGCAGTATCATTCCGCAGCAACGTACAATCCAACGGTTTGATGATCACCGTCAAATGTCTCACGGACGACCTGGATAACGTATTAGATATGTTTATTGATGGTTTTAATCATCCCCAGTTTGCTGATTCTGAAATCGATCTCTGGAAACAAAATACTCAAAGCAGATTTGACCGTCAGTCAACTACTGCCAGCTACCAGCACCGCATATTCCGCAATGGTGTCCTATATGGCAGAACTTCCCGTCAAGGTATGATAATTGCTGATGTAGTAGCTCAGCAAATGCAATATACCCGCGAAGATGTGCAGGAATGCTGGGATAAATACTTCCGGATTGATAAATTCCTGGTCGCTGCCAAAGGTGATATCTCTTCAGAACTGGCAATATCTCTCACCGAAAATCTCTGGGATATGCTTCGCAAAGGCACTGTGTCCGAGCCATTATACAAACTGAAAATCCCGACTCGCAATCTGAGCTTTGAACAGCAATATGAATATGAGCAAGTCAATGTTGACATCAATATTGCCGCGCCCAGTGTCTCTGATCCCGATTTTAAAGTAATGAAAGTCATAAACGCTCTCCTGAACCGGATGGATGGAGGCCTGCACGAAGCTACCCGCGGTTCCAATGACCTGGCATATTTTGCCTATGCCCGTTATACTACTAATCTGGATTATGGTTTCCTGAGAATCACCAGTCAAACCTCCATTAATAAGAAAGATGAACTTATCGCAGTTCTCAATCAGCAGCTTGATAATATGGAAAATATCCAGATATCTCAAGCAGAAATAGTCCAGGTTCTCACCAATAATGATATCATTCGCAGGAATAATATCAATGCCTCATACCTGCCCACTCTGGTGATCAATAATGAAGTTGACGGCGTAGGGTATGACTGGGATAATAGGCAACTGGAAGAATTGTCTATAGTCACTCAGGAAGACATCCGCAGAGTTGCTGCCCGGTATTTTGCCAACAGAGTCAATCTGGTATCTTATCCTTCAGACAGTTTTCAGAGAACAGTAGAATAAATCAGAATTAAAATAACAAAGGCTGATTGCGAACAATCAGCCTTTGTGTTATCATACCCTCGGAGGTATTTAAATTAACTCTCAACCCATATCTGCAGGCTCACAGTATCTCCATCCTCATTTCTGCTTTCATAAAAATAAATATTATCAGCATCATTCTGCAATGCCAGCTCCAGTATTCGTGACCAGTTCAACTCCCGGAAATCAAGCCGGAACCTGCCCTTCTGAAAGAGAAACTGCAAACCGGATTCTGCTATAAAATGGATAGACTTGAGCAGTTCCGGGAGCTCAGCAATAGAAATACTTATCTCTAAAACAGGAACCGTCTGCTGACTGCTGCTGATTTTGAGTTTTAAAACCCTTGCCCGGCTTTTATGATCCAGACTGTGCAGCAGTGAAGCAGCTTCCACTGCACTTACTACACCTTCTGCCACTAATTCCAGAATCCGTTTCCGACCTTTTTCCACCGGCTATTCCTTGCTGCCGGACAAAGCCTGCAAAAGTTTCTCTGCTTCCTGAGGAGTGATCTTGCCCTGCTCCAGCAGCTCCAGGATCTTCAATTTACTGCGTTCCATGACTTCTTCTGCTTTATCCTTCTTCAGATTTCCTGCCTGCTTGCTTAATTCGCTTTCCACATCATTTTTCTTCTTCGCCACAAAATCTGAGATGTTCTCCATCGTCTTATTCACTTTATTGATAGCCACATCCTTATACTTCTCAATGTCTTCCGAATTCTCTTCCAAAGTAAGATTGATCGTCTCAGAAATATTGTTTAATACCTCTTTGATCCTGCCTTCTATCTCCGGTATATCAATATTGATCTTGCTCAATTTTTCTCCCATTTTATTGATCTGCTTCTGTATTTTCGGGGCATTTTCCGCTGTTAAAGTCTCCAGAGCAGGAATGATCTTCTCTTTGAGAAGAATTTCCACTTTCCGTGACATCTTGCCTTCTACATCGGCATCTACATGTAGCTCATCCATTAGTAAGATACTCCCTGTCTGGCTTTCGACATCGATATTCACACTGCCGGAACCATTTAACAGCGTAAATTCCTTCTCACCATCACCACTCTGCTCATAACTCTTATCCAAACCGATCATCACCTTGCCCCGCCGGGTTCTTGCCCGAATATTATATTCCAGCTCTTTGGGGATTATCAGACTGATCTTGCCATGGCTATTGATAAATTTAAATTCCCCGGATGCTATCTCCTCAAATTCATAATAAATACCGGAATTTACCGACTGTACCTCTGCCTTGCTGAAACCGGCATTCATCACCTTAATCCCGCCATTCTTATGCATCAGACTTAGCTCTCCCTGACAGTGGTTTAGCTTCACTCCGCCATTATTATTCACCAGACTCATTTTGCCATTGCTGTCCAGTACACTGATACCGCCGTTTTTTTGTTCCAGAACCAGATCACCTTTATGATCAAGCACTTTGATGCCGCCATTGGTATTGCGAATCTCCAGCCTGCCACTGCAGGCTACTGATTTCACTCCGCCATTGGTGAGTAAATAATCCTGGTCACTTACAATGTTCTCCGTCTTTATACCGCCATTCACATTCTTGCCACTTATTTCACTTGCCGTGGGTACTGTTAATGTGACTTTCAAATTCTTCAGCATTACCGGTAATTGCTTCTCGGTCTGCTGTAATCTGAGGAGATTATCCGCTTCATCATAGACTATCTCCACATACTCACTAATATCATCACCTTCTTTTAAACTCGTGATGCTCTCCATCTCTAATTTCACACTGCATTCCTGCTCATCATTACCTATCACGTGCAAACCACTATTACGTAAACTTATCTCAGCACGTAATCCACTTGTCCCAGCAAATTTCACTTCTTTCTCTAATTTCATCTTCGTTCTCCTTCAAGTTTTTTTATCGCTTCTGATACTGAAATATCGCCTGACTCCAAAGCGGATAACACTTCCTCAGAATTTATTCCCCTAACACTCTTCCGGTTACTATGACATAACACCTCACCTACCTGATTTAACCTGTTCTTTACAGTTGGATACGATATCCCCAACACTTTCTCGACTTCTTTGATATTGCCCTGACAACAGATAAAGGTACGCACAAATTCCTGCTGCTCACCCGTTAATGCCGAAAATTCACTGATCGTAAACTTACCCTCTATCGTGATGTCACACTCCGGACAATGATAACGCGTAACTTCTAACTTAGAATTGCATACCGGACAACTTCGTAATCGCTTGAACATTTCTCGCTCCTTGTTTTTCTGATTATGCTTCTCTTTCTTCTGAAACCAAAACATGTTTTCCAACCTAGCCTGTCAAGTTATTTATTTAATATATTAATTTTTACATTAATTATCTCAATGCCTATATTGAATATCTTAATTACCTAATATTATTCTCCCGCTATAAAACACAAAAAAAACCCGTCGCTAAACGGGCTTTATATCTCTTTCTATCTATCTATCTAATTAATTACGCCTCCGGTTCAAATCATCTACTTCTTTCCGCAGGGCAGCCAACTCCATTCTGAGAACTACTGACTGCATCAAGCTCTTCACCAGACTGTTCACCTGGATATATTTTATGGGCTTGTGCAAAAATGCCGTAGCACCCAGTTCATAACATTTACTAATATCTTCATCTGTACCATAACCGGTGATGATAATCACGGCAAAACTACTGTTCTCGTCCGGCTCAAGCCTCTGCAGCAGTTCCACGCCATCCTTACCGGGCATTCGCAGATCAAGGATCACAATCTGGGGCTTATGAATTTGAAATAGCATCAGACCCTCATCCGCATTATAGGATGAGATTATCTCATAATCCAGATCATTCAAAGCTGTTTTGATCTGAATGTGGTTATCTTCCAAATCATCTATTATTAATACTCTCTGTTCATTCATTTTTCCTCACAAATCTCACATTCTATGAGTCTTTTTTAGCGAATCTATTTTAACTGTCAATAATTTCTTATTCATAATCATTAAAAAGTGAAGAGGAATCGTCTAAATTGAGGAATCAGATTCACTTACCAGATTACCTCTCTTCGCCTTGTCTGCCACGTATAGTCACTATTTCAAACTTCCGTATTCTTCCAGACTGATTTCTTCAATAATTAACAAGCATATATTCTTTCCAGTCAGCCAGATATTTCTAAAAATACTAGACTGGGGTGGTCATGATATTATCATAATGAGTCCATAATATCTATTGCGAACACTATTATAAGCTTTCTGGAACACCAAAGCACTTACATGCTTTAAATTTATAGATTGAATGCTGAAATTGGTTGATAAAAGTTGTCATCTGAGTTCCACCTTTAAGTACGTATGCGGTGCCATTTGACCTGGCAGCAGAAATATTTTAATTTCAGGGAGATGCCAGTTTAAGATTCGATTTTACTTGACATAAAATATTAATAAAAATAAAAATTGTTATGTGAGTAATTGGAAGCTTCTTGTAATTATTGAATCGATTAAGGGCTTCATGGGGTATGGTTGTACGATATAATGTGAAGTAACTGATGGTTTAAAATTTTTGCATGGGGCTGATTATTGAGAGAAATTTAATTAGGAGGATGAAATGAGAAGCAGAAACACGGGTATTTTCCTTATTGGGATATTATTAATATGCCAATTATTAATGGGGCAAGAGTTGCTGGAAGAGATCGTAACCTGGGAAGTGAGTGACAGTCTCGATTTTAGATGTGAGAATCGTAATTCTGAAGGCAGTGACCTTAACAATGACGGTTTTGATGATTTTATAACAATTACAACTGGAGACTGGTTTCGCTGCTACCTGGGAGGGTCACCAGTCAGTTCGGACTTCTATTTTGAACAGGAGGGACCCTATTGCAGCGGGACGGCATCCTGGGGTGGAGATTTGAACGGTGATGGTTATAAGGATATCGCCTGGTGGGGAAATACTCACTGGGGTGATAATGGCACTATCTACATCAGTTTTGGTGGTGAAGAAATTGATCTGGAGCCTGAATTGATATTTGAGGCAGGTGATTATTCACCAACAACCTGGTATATTCAGTCTTTAAACGGCGGATATGATTTTAATGGTGACGGATACGATGATCTTCTGGCTTATGGTGAGATGGAAATGGGATTTGACGGCTTGATTCATATCTTTCTGGGAGGTGAAGAATTCAGTACAGAAAATGATTACTATATCCTGGGCGACATGGGAGATCGATTTGGCTCAATATTTGCTGCAGGCGATTTTAACGGAGACGGATATGATGATCTGGTAGCCAGCAGGAATTTTGATGAAACAGGTATATATTGCCAGCTTGAGCTATATTTAGGTGGAGAAGAGCTTAATATGGACTGTGATTATATATTTCCTGATTTTTTATATTGCAGCTCCTATACCCGGCTTCCGACTGGAGATATTAATAACGACGGGCGAGATGAACTGATTATTGATAGTCAGGAAAGCAGCTTTAAAACCTATAATATCAATTCTTCTGGTGAAATTGTCATGGAGAATTATAATATTGAAGTAAATGGGATACGGAGTGTAGCAGATATTAATGGAGATGGCATTACTGATCTGGTCTGCTGGAATCCGGAAGCTGAAATTATCGCAATTTATTATGGCGGAGAAGAAATCCCTTATGAGTATGATGCTTATTTGCCTGTGAGCTTTATCCATTATTATGATGATTACAGATACTTTTTGAGTAATATAGGAGATTTAAATGGTGACGGCAAGGATGAGCTGCTGGTCAATGATGGAGATGAAGCAGGTAGATTAGGAAATACGGCAACCGTTTATAGCCTGCCGGTACATGAAATTTTCCCTGATATGATAAATGAAATCCAGACCAAGCTGACAAATTACCCAAATCCCTTCAATCCTGAAACCACAATACAATTTGAATTAGCGAATCCGGAAAAAGTAGAAGTAATAATCTATAATATCAAAGGAAGACGCATTCGATCATTCAAAATTCAAAACTTAAAATTGAATATTTACTCACTTATTTGGGATGGAAAGGATGATAATGGCCGGGAAATGCCCAGTGGAGTTTATCTGTATAAAGTCAAAAGTGGAGAAGAATACGGGACTGGCAGGATGGTGATGATAAAATAAAAAAAAACAGCTAAGTTTGATTTACAGGCATCGTGTTTTTTTGTATAATTTGGCTAGATTAATTTATATCAGGTGATTTACAGCCGGATATATCGCTGAGGAATGGCCTAATTTTCTTTCTTATTAACACCCGATTTTTAATCGGGTGTTTTTGTTATGTAAATATATGATAGTGGATTCGTCCACCTCAGATAATTATATGACAATCAATAAATTTTTGTCATAACTAACTCTAATTAATATGGAAGTCACTGAAATGATTACACGTCGTTCGTACATCTCAACTCTCCCAAATGAATTTGGAGGTTAATGAGAGTGGTCTTCCTGCTACTTTCGGTGCCCGGGTATGAAATTAGTTTTTAGGGTGAAGATCAGGATAATGACAAAAAACTTGACATATATTAATACTGGATAAGAAGTTGGACTGAGTATTAAGGAAACCATATAAATTAAAAAATATGTGTTACAATTAAGGAGAATGTATGGATAAGTTAAACAATCTGTTTGAGATGAAACTGAGTGAACTTGTATCACTTGGAAAAGAGATGGAAATAGCCAGTACCGGCATGAAAAAGACCGATCTGATACACAAGATATTTGAGATGAAGGCGATGCAGGAAGGTCTGGCATTTGTGATAGGAGTATTGGAGATAGTAGATGATGGTTATGGATTTCTGCGTTTTGTGGAAAACAGTTACACGCCTGGCCGTAACGATATATATGTATCAAACAGCCAGATTAAGAAATTCGGATTAAAGAAGGGTCATGTAGTATCAGGACCAGTTCGGGCACCTAAGGAAGATGAGAAATATTTTGCCTTGATCCGCGTAGATTCTGTGAATTATGATAATCCCATGTCTGCCCGGGAAGCTAAGAGTTTTGACCGCTTAACCCCATATTTCCCGGAAGAATTATTAGACCTGGAATTTGACCAGAATGATCTGTCAACGCGAATCATCAATTTATTTACCCCGATTGGCAAAGGGCAGCGTGGTTTGATCGTGGCAGCACCGCGTACGGGAAAAACAGTACTGATGCAGAAAATGGCAAATGCCATATTAACTAATCACAAAGATGTATATGTTATTGTACTGCTGGTGGATGAGCGTCCTGAGGAAGTTACAGAGATGAAGCGTATAATCCTGCCAGATAATTCTGAAGTAGTATCCAGTACTTTTGATGAGACACCGCGAAATCACATCCAGGTAGCAGAAATGACCATTGCCAAGGCAAAGCGGATGGTAGAACTCGGTGGAAATGTGGTGATCATGCTGGACAGCATCACACGTTTGGCAAGAGCTTATAATATGGCAACACCTTCCAGTGGAAAAGTGCTTTCCGGTGGTTTGGATTCTAATAGTATCCACCGGCCCAAGAAGTTTTTCGGAGCAGCCAGAAACGCTCTGGAAAAAGGTAGTTTAACGATTATCGCCACAGCATTGGTTGATACAGGCAGCAGAATGGATCAGGTAATTTTTGAAGAATTTAAGGGAACCGGTAATATGGAACTGGTGCTTGATCGCACGATCAGTGACCTTCGTCTATATCCGGCAGTTGATCTTATTCGCAGTGGAACACGCCGGGAAGAGCTTCTGCTCAGCGAAGACACCCGAAACCGCATGTTTGTCCTGCGTAAATTCCTCAAAACTATGAGCCCGATTCAAGGTATAGAAATGCTGCAAAGTAAAATGAAGGCAACAGCAACAAACAAAGAATTCCTTAATTCAATGAGCCGTTAATTCATTAGAAAACAAATGGAATTATTATCCCCCGCCGGAGATATTAATAAACTGCGCTATGCTCTTTCTTATGGGGCAGATGCCGTGTATGCTTCGGGCACCAGTTTTGGTTTACGGAGCCATAGCCGCAATTTTAACCGCCAGGAACTATCACAGGCAGTAGAAATTGTACATCAGGCAGGGAAAAAAATCTATATTACCGTCAATATCTATGCTCATAATAAAGAGATCGCCGGCCTGGAAAACTATCTGAGCTTTCTGGCGGATATAAAAGTAGATGCTCTGATAATAAGTGATCCGGGCGTTTTGCATCAGGCAGGTTTATATGCCCCCCGCATTCCGGTTCATATCAGTACGCAGGCAAATGTCACTTCCTGGAGTTCAGCAAAATTCTGGGAATCAGCAGGAGCAAAAAGAATTATTCTGGCACGCGAACTGGGTATAGCAGAAATAGCCGAAATCAAAAAACGCCTGCCGGATCTGGAGCTTGAGATGTTCGTGCATGGAGCAATGTGCATGAGCTATTCCGGTCGCTGTCTGCTGAGTGCCTTTCTAAATGGCAGGCATGCTAATCTGGGAGATTGCAGTCAACCCTGTCGCTGGGAATATTTTCTAAAAGAAAAAAGTCGACCTGAAGAAGAATTTGTGATTGAAGAAGATGAACATGGCAGCTATATCCTTAATTCGCGAGACCTTTGCCTGATAGACCGTATTGCAGAAATAGCCCAGGCAGGAGTGGATTCCATCAAGATAGAAGGCAGAATGAAAAGCCTTTATTATGTGGCAAACGTCACCCGCATCTATCGCGAAGCTCTTGCAGCGATAGAGAATGATAGCCAGTTAGTCCCGGAATTGCGGGAAGAACTGGAAAAAGTGAGTCATCGCGTCTATAGTGAGGGTTTTATCGATGGCTTAGACAGCATGGAAAAGCAGTATTATTCTTCCTCAGCATATTTGCGGACTTATCAGTATCTGGGAGAGATCATTCAACAAACTGATAACTGGCTGCAGGTGAATGTGAAAGCAAAATTCAGTGTAGGCGAAGAGATTGAGCTGGTGTTTCCGCAGCGGCTATCTGACCGGAAAATAACGGTCACGCAACTGATAAATGAAGAAGGTACGCAAATTTTCTTTACAAAACCTAATACTGTTATAAAGATTGAAATAGAGGGTAAATGTCCCTCAGATGGGATATTAAGGAAAAAGATACAGATAAAAGAACTCAGGAGATAGTATGTCACGAAAGGTTTTGCTTATACTTATATTAGTATTTTTATGTCTTACTTTATGGGGGGAATCTCAAACTGAGAAACTCTATAATCAAGCACTTTCCAGACTTCGTGAAAAGGATTATGTCAACCGATTTCAGGAAATTATTGACCAGGAAAAGGATGGTAAATATGCTAATCTTGCCCGGTTTGAACTGGCAAAATATTATCTGCTGAGACGTGACTATGAAGAAACGGAGAAATATTTGCAGGCCTGCTCCAAAAAGTATGTGCCAGACCGGGATTTCTGGATGGCCAAAAACTATTTCAGCTGGGGAAAATATGATAAAGCAATTACCACTTTTGATGATTATATTATAAATTCCGATAATTATAATAATGTGGAAACAAGCTACCTCTTCATTGCAGAAGCTTATATCAGACTATTTGAATATTATAAAGCATTGAATACACTGGATGAGTTAACTAAGGGCAGATACCTGCGTCAACAGAAACCACTGGTGTTTTATAAAACCGGAAGTACTTACGAAAAAGTGGGTAATTATGAAGAAGCTATGGAGATGTATGATAAAATGAAGATAGAATTTCCCTATCATCCGCTCACTTTCAATGCTACTGACCGGATTAATGAGATTACGGATAAAGGTTTACTGGAACTTAAAACGAAACCGAAACCTGAACCGGAACCAGAACCAGAACCAGAAATAGTTAAAGCAGAAATGCCCAAACCTGAGCCTGAACCTGCCCCAAAACCCAAACCGAAACCTAAACCGGAACCCAAACCGGAACCCAAACCGGAACCTGGCTTGAAAGGTATGTTCCTGCAGGTTGGTGCCTTTATCAAAGACCATAATCTCACTCGCAGAGTAGCTCTCCTGGAAGGAATGGGCTATCAGGTGAACCTTGAACCCGTGGATACCAGGGACGGTAAACTTTATAAAGTTCTGGTAGGCCCATTTGCCAGCGAAAGTGATTTGCTGAACAAACAGAAAAAACTGCGGTCTCAAGGGTTGGAATGCTTTAAAACTGTGCGTTAGAGAGGACGGCATACTAAGATCTAATGACTAAAAATATAAAACTGACTCCAATGCTGAAGCAATTTCTGGAGATAAAAGAAAAACATCCAGATAAACTGCTTTTATTCCGTATGGGTGATTTCTACGAAACCTTTTTTGATGATGCCAAAAAAGCTGCAAAACTGCTGGGAATCACGCTTACCGCCCGTAATAAAAATAATGATAATCCCGTGCCTCTGGCAGGATTCCCCTATCACGCTTTAGATAACTACCTGGATAAATTAATCAAGCAGGGCGTGAAAGTGGTGATCTGCGAGCAGACAGAAGACCCTAAACAAGCTAAAGGTCTGGTGAAACGCGAGATTATTGATATAATAACTCCAGGCACCGTGATAGACAGCAAGCTCATTGCCAAAAGTGATAATAATTTCCTGGCAGCAATCTATCCCGGGAAAGAAGGTAGATATGGCATCGCCTTTCTGGATATCTCTACGGCAGAATTTATCTTCTCGGAAATTGAGGCTATCGATCTCACGAATGAAATACAACGTCTGAACCCGGTAGAAATTATTGTGGCAGATGAAGATTTTAAACATAAACTGGAAGAGCAGTTCAAGGATTCGGGCATTACAATGACTTTATTTGAGAACTGGTATTTTGATGAGCAGGAAGCTGGTAAAATCCTGAATGACCATTTTGGTACTGCTACCCTGGAAGGCTTTGGAGCTCATGATAAACTGCTGGGCAGAACTGCTGCCGGCATTGCCCTTTCCTACCTGAAAACTCTCAAGGTAGATGCTCTGGACCACATAACTTCTCTACATTATTATTCGCTTTCGGATTATATGCAGCTCGATGAAGTTACCCGCCGCAATCTGGAATTAGTGCGTTCCATGCGCTATGGCTCAGCATTTGGCAGTCTTATTTCTATCTTAGATAAAACTCAGACTCCTATGGGCTCGAGGCTGATAAAGAACTGGCTGATGAATCCGCTGCTAAAAAAAACTGAAATTGAAAAACGCCTGCAGGTAGTAGCTGCCTTTAAACAGGAAATCACCCAAACTGATGAACTGCGTCAAGTACTCGATAAAATCGGAGATTTGAGCCGCATCATCTCCAAGGTTGGCACTGGACGGGTAAATCCCCGCGAAGTGCTTGCTCTCAGAAACTTTCTGGAAACTGCCGGTGAACTGCGGGAAATCCTGGCTCAATTTGATGAGCCTACAATTAAAGAACTATATAATAATATCAAAGATTATAGTGCAATAACGGAATTTATTGATAAAAGCACCCATCCGGAACCGCCTGTAGTGATCACGGAAGGCAATATCATCAAAGATGGTTACGATAACGGCTTGGATGAATTACGCGAAATCAGCCGCAATGGTAAAAGCTGGATCGCACGACTGGAAGCTGATGAACGCAAAAAAACCGGCATTTCTTCTCTGAAAGTCGGATATAACCGCGTCTTTGGCTATTACCTGGAAGTTACTCAGGCACATAAAGATAAAATTCCCGAACACTATATCCGCAAGCAGACCTTAGTTAATGCCGAACGCTATGTCAGTCCCCAGCTCAAAGAATACGAAGCAAAAGTACTCGGTGCCGAAGAACGCATTAAAAGCCTGGAATATGAATTGTTCCAAAATGTACGCCAGCATCTGCATGACCAGATTCCGCTGCTCCAGCAGTTCGTGGATATCGTGGCAAAACTCGATGTGTTCGCCTGCTTTGGCTGGCTGGCATATTATAATGACTATGTGCAACCGGTATTTAATGATAAAGGCATTTTGCAGATCGCTGAATGCAGGCACCCGGTTATTGAAAAATTACTCAAAGATGAACAGTATATCCCAAATGATGTAGAATTGAACAGCACAGACAATCGCATAATTCTCTTAACAGGTCCCAATATGGCAGGTAAATCTACTTATTTAAGACAGATAGGACTGCTGGTGATTATGGCTCAAAGTGGCTGCTTTGTCCCCGCAAAATCTGCTCTGCTGCCCGTATTTGATAAAGTATTCACCCGTGTAGGTGCTAGTGATAACCTGGCGATGGGACAAAGCACCTTCTTAGTTGAAATGCTGGAAACTGCTAATATCCTGAATTCCGCCACTTCCGATTCCCTGATCCTCTTAGACGAGATCGGCAGAGGAACCAGCACATTTGACGGACTCAGCCTTGCCTGGTCAATAGTAGAGCATATTCACAACCAGCCCCGCCTGCAGGCAAAAACCCTCTTTGCCACGCATTATCATGAACTCACGGAGCTGGAAAATCTGCTTACGGGTGTGAAGAATTACAATATCGCGGTGAAAGAATGGAATGATACTATTGTATTTCTGCGTAAAATAAAACGCGGCAGTGCAGATCAAAGCTATGGCATCCAGGTGGCACGTCTGGCGGGAGTGCCAAATGCCGTCATCAAAAGGGCAAAAGAAATACTCAGTAATCTGGAAGAACATGAGCTTAGCCCTCAGGGACTATCCGGACAATCTCGACGTCAGAAAAAGAAAAAATCCAATGACCAGCTTGACATCTTTGATGCCATGGTTCAGATTGATACTGAAAAAAATGATATACTGGAAGAAATCAAAAACATAGACGTGAATAACCTTACCCCCATGGAAGCAATCAATAAACTGGCTGAATTAAAAAAGAAACTCTAAATCAAGGAGTAAAAATGAAACTGAAAATATGCCTAATATTAGTTCTTATCATCCCCTCTCTGTCAATTTTTGCTGATGGAATCTCAGATTCTATCACTGACTTTGGCTTTGACCTGCTGCGTCAGGTGAAATGTGATGATAAAAATATTATCATCTCGCCTTACAGTGTTTTTTCTGCTCTATCTATGACTGCCGAAGGTGCTGATGATGAAACTCTATTGCAGATGCAAAACGTTCTTAAACTTGATAAAGATGCCAGCACTGCCTGCCGGTTAGCCGAACTGAAAGAAGTCCTGTTCCTGAACGCCGGCAAAAATATTGACCTGAACATTGCCAATGCACTCTGGCTGGATAAGCAGTTTGAACTCAAAGAATCTTTTAAACAGACTATTAAAAATGATTTTCAGGCTCAGCTTAATCAAGCTGACTTCAATGAAGAAGCTAAAACACTGCAGGAAATTAATAACTGGGTTGCCAGCCAGACAAACGACAAAATTCCTGAGATACTTACTGAGCTGGAACCCTTAAGCAAACTTGTTCTATTGAACGCTATCTATTTCAAAGGGGAATGGAAATATAAATTCAAAAAAAGTAAGACTGATAAAGATAAGTTCCACCTTAACTCCAGAGAAACTACCCAAGTGGATATGATGCACCAGACCAGTAAGTTAAATTATTACGAAGACGATCTGGTGCAGGCAGTTCAGATGAAATATGATGAAAGCAGTTATTCTCTGCTGGTTATCCTGCCCCGCAGTATTGACGACATGCCGGAGGTATTGCAAAAACTGGATGCCGACTATTTCAGGCAGATCAATGAATGGGAATATCGTCGCAGCACAATTAATATCAGTCTGCCCAAATTCAAAATTGATTATAACCGTTCTCTCAATGAAGACCTTAAAACTCTTGGTATGTCGCTTGCCTTCTCAGACGCAGCAGATTTCAGCCGTATTAATGGAAAAAAAGACCTCTGCATCGGACAGGTTATGCACCGTGGTTTCATTGAAGTAGATGAAAAAGGCACCGAAGCAGCAGCAGCTACTGCCGTAACTATGAAAATGATGTCCGCAGGTCCACCTAAAGACCCAATCGATTTCACTGCAGATCACCCCTTTATCTTCCTGCTCCAGGAAAACACCCATAACCTCATACTTTTTGCCGGAATTGTGAATAATCCCAGGTAAAATCATGGAAAAAATATTAATTAGTGCCTGTCTGGCAGGTATGAACTGCAAATATGATGGCGGAAATAATCTCCATCCCGAAATTATCAAGTTAGTGGAATCAGGAGCAGCTATCCTCATCTGCCCCGAGCAAATGGGCGGTTTGCCCACTCCCCGACTCCCTGCAGAAATTATCGGAGATAGTGTATTCAATAATATCGGAGAAGACGTTACAGCTCAATTCGCTAAAGGTGCTACAGAAACTCTCCGACTGGCAAAATTATATGGCATTACTAAGGCAATCCTCAAAGAACGCTCCCCCTCCTGTGGCGTACACTACATCTATGACGGCACTTTCTCAGGAACAAAAATAAAAGGCTCCGGCTTAACCTGCCTCCTCCTGCAAGCCCATGGCATTAAAATCAGCAGCGAAGAAGAATTGTAAAATATATCTAATCTAAACTCAGCTAAGTCAGAAGTTCTGAACTGTACTCAGGACAGGACTTCTGGACGACCATCTTCCCAGATAGTTGTACCCGTTTTCATGTAGCTTAATCCTCCCGGATTAAGCCTTAAAAAATGTCAAACTGGAAAGTTTGACCTACATTATTCTACTGCAAAGTCAACCATTGCGAAGGATTATAACCATTCGCAAGGTCTTACCTTTATGTCCACAACGTTCACAGTTTTGTCTAAAAAAAGAAAGCCCCGGAATATCCCAGGGCTTATATCTTCAGCGAGTGTTATTTCTAACTAAACGCCAATATAGATTTCTTAATGCGTTCTACTGCATCATAGATTTCTGCTTCTGTGATCACTAGTGGGGGTGCGAAGCGGATAATATGCTGGTGAGTTGGTTTAGCCAATATACCATTCTTCTTCATTTCCACACACACATCCCAGGCTTCTTTGCCATTAGTAGGTTCTATGATGATGGCGTTTAGAAGTCCCTTTCCACGCACTGTCTTGATCATGGGGCTATCTATCTCTTCCATCAGCTTACGGAAAAGTTTGCCCAGTCGTTCGGCGTTTTCGGTCAGTTTTTCATCTCTGATAACTTCTAAAGCTGCTTTGGCTACTGCACATGCCAGCGGAAACCCGCCAAAGGTGGAACCATGTTCGCCGGGCTTGATGCACATCATTATCTCTTTAGAAGCCAGTACGGCTGATACTGGTAACACACCACCAGAAATTGCTTTACCTAAGATCACCATATCAGGATGTATATCTTCCCAGTCACTTGCCAATAGACGTCCAGTACGGGCAATCCCGGTCTGAACTTCATCAGCAACAAACAGCACATTATGCTGATGGCAAAGATCAAGGCATTTCTTCAGATAGCCATGTTCCGGCACATACACACCAGCTTCACCCTGAATAGGTTCCACGATGAATGCTGCCACTTTGTCACCCTTAGCTGCCAGCAGTTTTGCCAGAGCATCTACGTCATTATAAGGTATGATCTCTATCCCGGGAGTAAAGGGTCCATATTCGTTATAAGCTGTCGGGTCTGTGGATGCAGAAACAATACTGATAGTTCTGCCATGAAAATTATTTTCGGCAAAAAGCAGGATAGCTTCATTTTCCGGGACGCCTTTCTTCTGATATGACCATTTACGGCTCAGTTTCATGGCAGTTTCCACGGCTTCTGCACCCGTATTCATCGGTAACACCATATCATAACCAAAAAATTCAGTGACAAATTTCTCATATTCACCTAATTTATTATTAAAGAATGCCCGGCTGGTTAGCGTAAGTTCTTTAGCCTGATCTATAAGTGCCTTAATGATCACAGGATGACAATGTCCCTGATTTACAGCCGAATAAGCTGATAAAAAATCATAGTATTCATTGCCTTCCGGGTCCCAGACCTTTGTCCCTTTGCCTTTGGCGATCACTACCGGCAGTGGATGATAATTATGGGCGCCATATTTATTCTCCAGATCCATCGCCAGCTGGCTGCCTATCTTTCCATATTTGAGTTCTGACATTTTTCCTCCTTGGCAGAATTCTCTTTTTTTTTATACAAGATATTTAATAAAGCCTTAATGTCAATCGATTTCTCCCCTTTTCTATCATCCTCCGGTTGTTCTATTTTCTATCAACTCCCGATTTTAACTTTTTATAAACTGTTACGTTCTTAATATACATAACATGAAGTTGTTTAATGTAGATTTGAGATGAAGAAGCAGTGCAGAAGACTGAGAATTGGGGAATTGCTGAAATTATGTTTTTTTCAGGTTTAGATTCACGAACTACTGCTCTATTGACTGGCAGTTGAAACTACTTAAAACTTACCGACTGTCCTGGTTCAGGAATCCTTCAGTGTCAAAAAGGTAGCCATTTTTGACGAGTGGCCTGCCGCCGATCCTGATTTTTGCCGTCTCTGCATGAACGCCACCCAGGGATTCATAAAACGCCTTGGCAGGATTCTTTTGGAGGCACCAGATAATGAACTGCTGCCAGTTTTCGTGATGGAAGTCTTGAACTAACTTTTCCAGCAGCATTTTACCAATACCCTGTTTTTGGAATTCAGGCAACACATACATGGCATAAACTTCTGCATCATAGAGCAATTCTTCTTCTCTCTGTCTGCCCCCTGTAATGAATCCTACAATGATATTATCGTTTTCTGCCACATAAAAGTACTGGCTCATCCTCTCCTGACACCGTTTCCAGTTATCCTGCGAGCGACCGTAAGATAATTTATCCAGGACCTGTTGGTCAATGATTCCGTGATAGGCATCCCGCCAGGTATCTACATGAACATAAGATATCTGCCTCAAATCATGGCATTCTGCCTTTCTGATAATGATCATTTTTGGTTCTCCTTACACATATTATAAAGCATTTTGATTTCTGCCTGCCATTTTTCCGGTTCTGGCGTTTCCAGTATCAAGGGGATTTCTGCGAATCTATCATCCTGCATAATAAATTGGAAGCAGGTTTTGCCGATTAATCCTTCTCCAATAGGAGCATGCCTGTCTTTGCGTGATCCTAATTCTATCATTGAATCATTCAGATGCATACCCCGCAGCCACTGGAAACCCACAATCCTGTCAAATTCAGAAAAAGCAGCCTGACAGACTTCCTCTGTGCGCAGATCATAGCCCGCTCCAAAGGCATGACAGGTATCCAGGCACACGCCAATCCGCTCCTTATCAGCCACCAGTTCAATAACCCTGCTCAAATGTTCAAATCTGTAACCCATCCTGCTGCCCTCTCCGGCAGAATTTTCTATCACAACTATCAGAGATTTGGTTTTCTGATGACAGAGATTCAGCGTTTCAGCACAAATCTGCAGGCATTCATCTTCCGAAACCATTTTTTTGTGGGCACCGAGATGGATATTCAAAAACTTAAGACCCAGCAATTCACAGCGGATCATCTCATCAATCAAAGACTCGCGGGAAATTTGCAGTTTTTCCGGTTCCGGACTTCCTATATTCACCAGGTAGCTGCCATGTGGTAGTATTTGGTCAGAAGAATAGCCATATTCGTGGCAAAAAGCTTTGAACCTGCTGATCGCCTCTTCCTCTAAGGGCTTTTCAAACCAGCGTTTCTGGTTTTTGACGAAAAAAGCAAAAGCACAGGCACCTGTTTTTTGGGCATTCTGCGGGGCATATTCCACTCCCCCACTTGCACTTACGTGTGCACCGATATATTTCATTATAACTCCATGACTGAATTGTTTATAAGATTGTAATTTCGGGATTTATTGTCAAGCAGGGTTTTTATAAACGTAGTAATGATCAGAGAAAGACTGTTCTACATCACCCCACGCCCTCCTCCATCTTCTAAGCAGCATACGAGTAACACCTGAGTATCTCAACTGGGCTCCGCATAACAAAATAATGTTATGCGGAGCCCAGTTGAGATACTCGTGTGTTACCAGTAAGATACTCGTTTATTTCGGTAACGTCCGGAATGTGCACTAACATCATTAAACGAATAGAGTTGTCTTTATTTTCAATCGTTTTATTTGGACATTCTCTGCAGAGAGAACGTAGTAGCTGGGTTTGATTTTTCAGAATGCGGTTGGCACTTTAGAGACTATTTAAGTAATTAATCTGCTTTAAGTATTAATTATTCTCTTTTCTTTTTATCATACTTAAAAATAAGCCGATAATAGCCCCAACAGCTGCAGAGGTCATTATCTTTCCCTGTACTTTGTCTAATGCTGTGATATATTCGTCAGTTACATCATCAGCCTTACTGGCTCCAAAAATCTCGTTGGGGACTATAAATTTACCATCAATATTACCAAAAACCAGATAACCAATGACCAGCCCGAATAGTCCTAAAAAAATAACTGCTACAATATGTTTCATGAATACTCCTTTATAATAAGGCATAACAGCAAGAGTGACAGGTAATTTACCGGATTCACTTATTCTGCCAGGCAAATTAAATAATGTTTATTTTCATAAACAATTAAATAACTATTTATTATTATAATAAGTTAATGATTTATTAATCTAAGTCAACTAAATAAAATAATTATTTATATAAATATATAAAATAACTGTTATATGTGAGTATCAAGTTGCAGGAGACAAGTTCTATGCGGCTGACATGGCACACATTATTGCGGATTGGGTGAATTATGGATAATATAGACAGTATGGACAATATGGACAGTATGGACGAAATAAAATAAGGGGTAGAAGAATCTACTCCATATTTTTCTATTAACTACTAATTTTTACCATTAACTACTAACCATTAACCATTAACTACTAACCATTAACTACTAACCATTAACCATTAACTACTTTAGTATGATTGCTTTTTTGTAGATGCTGAATGCACTGCTGGATAATTTTAAGAAATACAATCCTGCAGGAGCAGATTTTCCTGTTGAGGTTTTTCCGTTCCAGTATATCTGATTTTCACCTGATGTCATTTCTCCTTGATATAGCTCAGCTACCTTCTGTCCTTTCAGGTTATAGACGGTGATCTCAAGATCATTTACTGGTTCAGCTATGTTGAATTCCAGAGTAATCAAATCACGCTGCCCATTACCATTGAAGGGATTGGGATATACTACTGCTGTAGTGATCAGGGGTGCTACCTCATCTTCATCAGCAGGCTGAGAGCTAACGGTTAAATTTACCGGAATGATCTCTTCATCTTGTTCCCAATTGATGATCAGGCTGCATGAATAATAACCTTCTTCCAGGTCTGCTGTATCGAACATTAAGTCGATTATATCTGTTTCCATTGCCCAGAGGTCACCGTCAAATTGACTGGCAGTGATCCAGCCGACTAAATCGCCATAGATTCCCAGCTCAATATCTCCGGAAACTGTATGCGGATCTGCTCCAAAGTTGTCACCTGTGATTGTCCAATCCAACAAGGCGTTACCAGAAAAATCGGGTGCTACATATACCTCCACTGTACAAAAAGCTGACTCATCACAATGAAGAACTCCATAGCCATTTGCCGATTCTCCATACCATGTTACCAGAGCTCCATTACCCTGAGCCCCTTCATATCGCAAAAGTCCGCCAGACCCGCCCCAAAAACCTGAAGCTACAATCACTTCAAAACCTTCTGGAAAGTCGATAGCAACGCTTTGGATCCATTCATTATCAGGACTGTTATTATATACAGTGAAATCAAGATTAATTGTTTCTCCGGGATTAAAGGACTGATCATCACAAATCACATAGCTGCCGGTTACATCCCGGTTTGTATCCTGGAATTCGATACTGTAATTGATCACACCACCACCTGTATTCGTAAGCTGCAGCTCCTGTGTATTAGTCGAATTTGCCGGCATTTCCATATTTATAACCTCATGATCTACCTCCAGAACAGGATACTGCTGCCCACCTGCGAAATAGACGTGAGGATCAGCTTCCCCTATAAAGGGATGAAAAGCAGAATGAGCTTCTTCATCAAAAGCACTGATATAATAGGAAACCATTGAACCTTCGGGTTGCCCGGGAATCGTGGCTGCAAAAGTATTATCTTCCACATTGAGCATCAGCACCTGCTGATATTCTCCCACTCCTATCCTGTAGTGCAGGAATACTTCTTCATAGAGTATTGCTGCTCCACTGTAAGGAGTGATATCACAGGAAACTACCAGATCAACATCCACCGGCTGCTCATCCAGATAAGGTAAATGGTAGATATACAGCATTTCGCGATCTGCAATACCTATAACTCTGCAATGCAAACCATCGGTGGATTCCCAGGGCTCGGGACCGCTGAGAACCCCAACAACCGTATAACCCGGCATTGCTTCTTCAAAAACTGCCAGAGCTTCATCATCATGAGGCCCGCCTGTAAGCGGCATATAAACATGATCATTGAGGATCAGTGTATTGGCGTAAGGCTGGTCATTGGGAGAATATACTCTATATACCTGGTATGTATTTCCATAAGAAGTGGTTTGATCTGCAAAATACTCCGCCACTGCCTCAATTTCGTCATATTGAGCATGAGTGGGCGGGACTTCTCTGATCAACACTTTATCAACATCCAGGAATTTACCCCAGCAATTTATATGGTCAATATAAGTATTATTAGGGTCATCTATCACGAAATAAGTTTGAATTCCCAGGTAATCCAGCATCTTCTGGTTAATTTCAGTAACAGGTATGGAATTTTCATCAACAACCAGATTTGTAGAAGCAGAAATTCCCAGACCATCAGTCATATAATTACCACCTGTGTGGATCACATCCATACCAAATAAATTGATAGCCTGATAATCAGCAAGTTCAATGGGAATATCATTGTCGTAAGGTCGGGGACGATTAAAAGGAAAATTAATTATACCAAACTCACCTTCGCCATCTATCACATACCAGGGTCCATAATCCCTGGTCCAGTAAGAATCAGTGGGAGCTATCAGGAATTCGCAATTCGCAGTATTGACACCTTGGGAATTATACTGACTTAATACAGTAACCTGATCAGACATACTGCTTACAATTGTAACCACCTTGGCTTGTTCACTCATCGCTGCGATCAAACTCAGGGGGATTCCAAATGGATAGCGGATCAAAACACCTTCCATCTTTTCAAATTCTGCCACATTACGCACTGGTCCCACCGGGGGATCTGTCTCATAAAAATCTCTGCCTGTCTCATCCCAGCGAGCAGCTTCTGCTGCTGAAAGCCCATGCGTTAATGGAAATGGATCGTTTTCTAGTACATCGATCTTTTCCACAGCATATAATGAAAATGCTCCTATCAAGATGATTATTAAAATTAACTTTTTCATCTATTCTCCTTCTCTATTGAATATCTATCAATTTAAATCTGATCTGTCGCGGATTAGCTATCAACTGGCTGCCACCTGCACTCACATGTGCTCAGACAAATTTCATATTTACCCCCTAATTTAGATTACTTGTTTTTATGAAAATCTTACATTTCTTGTCAAGAAGCCTTATTTTTAGGGTGAGAAATGGAGACTGTTCAACCTAATTTATTGACATTATTGATGCATAAAAAATGCAAATATAAATCATATTTATCAATTTTCATGAAATTAACCCGGCAGCCCCCCGGGATTAAAATAATTTCTGCAGCTAAGTCATACGTGCACCGCTGGGTATTTCCAAGTGGGGGCGCAGATGACGACCATTGCCACCTGATTTCAACACGGAAAATATTTTCAGGATATAATTTGGAATAGACTAGTTGATTGGTCGTATTTCTCGCCCCACTTTCGGAGTACCGCCAGCGGTGCAAGTCCTACTTATCTGATCAATTATCATTAAAGCTCCTGCTGTGATAACAAAAAAAACAGGGGGATGCCTGTTATGAAATTAACTGGCATCCCCCCAGGAATTAATCTGATAGGCATCAGCGCAAAATTTGCTACCCTGAACACCAGATTGAGATCTGGTGTAGTTAGGTATTAGAAACCGTAGAATATTTCCTCATGTGTTTGAATCCAGTAGATTTCATTGCCAATTTTAGCTTTATGCCAGATATATTTTTTGTCTTTTTTCAACCTGTTTGCCAATGATGATAACTGTTTTTGAATAATAATTATATCCATTTTACCGGACAGATTCAATGTTTGTGACTCATTGGACAGGAGGAATTTTTTGGCAATAAAGGGCTCATTCATAGTGACAATTTCCGGGGCAGCTTCTTTAAGCGATTTTAGATGATAATAATCCACATCATTAGATCTGCCATATCCTTTTATATAATTTTCTAATCCTGTAATATAAACTTGCTTCTCCTTATCAAGCTGAATTTTCTCAAACGCAGTGATTGTTTCCTCAATTGTGCTGGCTGTAAGTTCTGTAAGAACAGCTTTAAGGAAAAGCAGATAATTACTGAATTCAGGTTTATTGGCAGGACTTTCAAAAGATTCTATATATTCACGAATTTTTTGGGGGTTATTTTCAGTTTTCAGCACATAAGTGAGGCATGATGCCGCTGCCTGAAAATTCAATATACCTTTGAATCCTTCTTGATAAAGTTCATCATACATATTCATAGCTTCCACAGCGAGTTGTGTTGCCTGTTCCGTTTTCTTCATACCCAGATAGCAGAAAGTTTTAATAGAATAAGCGAACAAGACCGTTTGGGGATTGATATTCAATGTAATCACTTTGTTAGAGAAATCTATCAGGTCAGCAGCATCGATATGATCATAATAATAGTATTCTTGAAATGCAGATTTTTCTGCTGTCCAGGCTGAATTAAGACTACCTTCGGTAACTATTTTCAGTAGATATTTGAAATATTTATCTTTTGTAGGGTTCACCGTTTTTCCTTTAAAAAAAAATGCTGAGATATATCTTTCTGAAAAACTTTGTTTCAGTTTATAGGGTATTTCATCATTCCAGACAATTGACTCGGTAATTTCGGGAGTTATTTCCTGGAAATTACATTCCAGCAGGTACTTCAATTGAATTCCTTTGATTTCAATTAAAGAATCTACTTCGCAGGATGCCGGGTTTACATAAATTCTGTACACATATTGATCATTCAGGGTATTTATGAGCTTATTTATCCGATCAGAGAAGCTATCAGCCAACTGATCAGAAGGTCTGTTTGAACATTTATTGTAAAACATGCTGAGCATGATCTCGTCATGGTCCAGTTGATCAAACAGGCGGTTTAATCCTTCATACATCCATATTTGAAGGGGGTAATAACCTTGGCAGTATGATCCATTAATCAGAGCAATTCGTCCATCGCTTTTCTTTTCAACGAAATAATACTGTTTTGGGGGACTTCCCCAGGATAATCTGGCAGAAACAAGACCTTTCATTAATTCACCACTGCCGATAACTGAATCCAGAATAACTTCCTGAGAAAAATCCACTTCTTCAGGTTTACAATATTTACAGGCAATATCATATAAATTAATAAAAACTCTTTTATTATCAGGATCGATAAACCGGGAATCAATATTTGAGTCGTTTCCACCCCGGATTCTGCTAATAGCAGGTACAGCCTGTTTTGCTACTGCAGGCTTATAGTGTTTTATTGAGGGAGGAATTTTTATAGATTTCAGGCTGCCTGTAATTGTAATAGTGAGATGCACTATTACGAGGCAAATAGCAATAATTAAGAGGATTTTGAACCTTTTATTGATCAATTTATTACCTCCCCAAATCATTTGAATCTACTATCAGTCGTAAACCAGTAGATACCACCATTAATTATCCCCTTTTTCCAGTTTGATGTTCGCATTTTTGTTATTTTGCCCTCAATTTCCGGTAATCCATGCTGAATAATTGTAATTTCCAGAGTTCCTGATTCATTCCAGACCTGAGAATCTTCTGATAACAGATATTTTCTGGTGTACACAGGGGTATCAATAGTGACATTTACTTTTATCTGCGATTTCAGCATGGCAATCGCAGATTTAGCATCATTAACGCGGGTTAGACTCTGCATATAATTATACCCCCCGTAATTCCGGGGATAATCGAAATTAACCTTCTCATATGCTTTGATGACTTCTTCCAACGGGCTATCAGTTAAATCAGTAATAACTGCCTTGATAAAAAGCAGATTATTGCGAAATTCCGGAAATCGGGAAGATTTTTTATAATACAGATCAATATCTTCAAGAATAATCTCAGGTGCAACATGCTCATTTAGTTCATATTTAAGACAAAATAAAGCAGCCTGTCCGTTGAGGACTCCGTCAATAGGATTATGAGTATAAGGAATTCTATAAAGCTTGAGAGTATTAAGAGCAAGTTCTTGAGCTGCTTTGGGATCATCCTTTTTCAGCAGGGCACATGTTTTTGCTGCATAAGCTCTTAAGATCGTCTCCGGATTTTTGGCAACTGCAATGACTCTGTCACAAAAACTGATAAACCCATCGGGAATAAACGGGTTGAAGTAATTAAAAAATTCAATCATGGCATTTTGAATTGCAAACTGGTCAATTTCATAGGCATATTCGCGACTGTAAGAGATAAATTTTCCCGGATACTTTTCTATCATCATTAGCAAAAAGTTGAAATATTCTGTTTTTTGTTCGATAGTCGAACTTTTCCCTGGTGATAATGCTCTGATTTGTTCAACCATAATATTGTTTTTCAGTTCAAAAGGAATCTCCTCATTGTTGACAATTGCTTCCCTGAGCACAGATCTTTGATTTTCTCTATCTCTGCTGCGAGTTATAGTTTGAAATTCCAGCAGATCCTTCAGATATTCACCTTTAATATTGAAGACCGAACCTTTTTCGGATGTCTGCGGTTGGATGAATATCCTGTAAACATGTTCATTAATCAGATCATACTTAATTGCTTCTATTCTTTCATTAAATGAATTCAGGCTTCCGACATAATTTCTTTTATACTGTAGATCATAATCCATACTGAGCAGTATTTCTTCAGTATTAAAATCATCAAACCAGTCACTTAGCTGCGATTGCCTTTTAAAAATATTACCCATAACAGATCTATCCCTGGGGATTATAACTGATCTTCCGTCGCTTTTCTTTTTAACAAGACACCAGGTTTTCCCGTTTATTGATATACTCTTCATCTCTTTCAGTAATTCTCCTGCCGGTATGATGGAATCGAGTATTACTTCCTGTAAAAAGTCAATGTCTTCAACTTTCGCATATGTACATTCTAAGTCTTTGAGAAGATAATAGATACCGGGTTCTTCAAATTCTTTGATCATTAGCCTGGGAGGTGGTCGATCTTTTCGATTTCTACGAGTCGTCTCAACTTCCCAGTTATCTTTCGGATAAAATCGCGGAATTTTATATGAGATATAGCTTCTATACATAATACTTGCGAAATTCACAACTGCCAGAATCGCAGTAATAGTTAACAGAACGACCAATCGCTTTCTTTTACTTTCCATATACCACTTCCTGCCTGGGCTAAATTTATTGTACATTAATAATATTCAGGAGATATACGTCAAGTTTTATTGACATTGGAGGAATAGTAAAACAGCTCCTCTATATCTGCTTTGTTTTCAGTTAATGTGTAGCAGAAATTGCGGTGGGGTGGGAGTTGGGATGAGTCGGGTTGGGATGAGTTAGGTTGGGATTTGGCTGCAAGTTCTATGCGGCTGACACCGCACACATTATCACGGATAATGTACTCCAAAGCCACTGTTTTGTGCCTGGTAGTAATAGAGTTTTATAATATTGGTCGCCAGAAGTCTTGTCCAGGATACGGTTCAAAACTTCTGCTAGTTTGGGTGGATTATGGACAATATGGACAATATGGACGTATAGACGAAATAAAAAAAAGGGTAGAAGAATCTACCCCATATTTTCTATTAACTACTAACTATTAACCATTAACTACTTTAGTATTATCGCTTTTTTGTACATGTAGAAATCTTTGCTGCTGAGTTTGTAGAAATACAATCCTGCAGGAGCAGATTTTCCTTTAGAATTATTTCCATTCCAGAATATCTGATGCTGTCCTGCAGTCATATTGCCATTATAGAGCTCAGCTACTTTTTGTCCTTTGAGGTTATATACTGTTGTCTGGAAGTCATTTACGTTTTCTGTGAGGCTGAATTCGAGGGTGATATTGTCACGAGTGCTATTAGTGCTGAAGGGGTTGGGATATACTACAGCAGAGCTGATGATGGGTGCTATCTCATTATCATCTGCGGGCATTGATAATACGGTAAGCATTATGGGGATAATGGCTTCATCATCATTCCAGTTGATGATGAGATTGCAGTTATAAATGCCGTCCGACAAATCTGTAGTATCAAAAGTAAGATTTATTTCATCAGTATCCTGCGCCCAGAGTTCTCCGCCATACTGGTCAGCAGCTATCCAGCTCACGGGGCCACCGTAGATTTCCAGCTCGATCTCACCGTTTACGCTGTGAGGTTCTGTACCGTAGTTATCTCCATTAAGCGTCCAGGCAAGCAGGGCATTACCACTAAAATCATCTGCTACGGTAACTTCTACAGTAGCTGTAGCAGACTGTCCGTCCTGCAGTACGCCATAATGGCTGGGAGTTTCACCAAACCAGGTGATAGTGACGTCATTTCCCTGGGTGCCGTCATATACAAGAGCTCCGCCGGAGCCCCCGATGAAATCAGTAGCATTCTGAACATCAAAGCCAGCGGGAAATACCATTTCTACGCCATTTATCCATTCCGTGTCATTACTAAGGTTATAAGCCGTAAATTCCAGCTCAATGGTTTCGCCAGGAGAAAAGAATTCGCTGGCACATTCTACATAACTGCCCGTAATATTGCGGGAAGTATCCATGAATTCAATAGAATAATTGAGCGAACCGCCGCCGGTATTTGTAAGCTGCAGAGTTCTCACTGCAGTAGTATCGCTATTCATGACAATATTTATTTCAGAAGGATAATAGGACAATTCAGGATTCTGCATACCGCCGGTGAAATAAACGTGGGGATCAGGTTCGCCGATGAGCGGATGAGTGGCTTCAATTCCATCTGCATCCATAGCACTGATGAAATAGCTTACTACAGAGCCGCTGGGCTGGGCGGGAATATCTGCTGACCAGGTATTATCTTCAGTATTTATCATGACTATATCATTAAAGTTATCACCACCAGCGCGATAATGTAGAATGACCTCATTTGCCAGGACATCTGCGCCACTATAGGCGGTAATCTCTGCACTTACATTAAGGTCAATATCCGCAGGCTGATCATCCAGAAGAGGGAGATGATGTATATACAGCATCTGGCGGTCAGCAATACCTTTTGTGCGGCAGTGCAAAGCGTCCGTGGATTCCCAGCCAGCTCCCTGATCAGGAACTTGCACAATAGTATAACCAGGCATAGCTGTCTGGTAACTGGCAATGGCATCATCATCATAGACGCTGCCGGTGGTGGGCACATACACATAATCATTAAGAATCAAAGAATTAGTGTAAGGCTGGTTATTAGGGGTATTTACGCGGAAAACCTGAAAATTATTGCCATAAGAAGTAAGCTGTTCAGCAAAGTAATCAGCAACGGCCTCTATTTCATCATACTGGGCATGAGAAGGAGGTACCTCGCGAATCAGCACTTTGTCCACATCCAGGAATTTACCCCAGCAGTCAATATGGTCGATATAGGTATTATTAGGGTCATCAATCACATAATAGGTTTGAATTCCCAGGTAATCAAGCATTCGCTGGTCAATTTCAGTATTGGGAATAGAATTTTCATCATCGACAAGGTTTGTGGAAGCAGAAATACCGAGACCATCCGTCATATAATTTCCACCGGTGTGGATAACATCCATGCCAAATAAATTTATATCCAGATAATCAGCCACTTCAATAGGAATATCATTATCGTTTGGTCGAGGACGGTTATAGGGGAAATTTGTAATCCCAAATTCTCCTTCACCATCTATAACATACCAGGGTCCATAATCCCTTGTCCAGTAGCTGTCTGTAGGTGCTATCAGAAATTCGCAATTTGCTGTATTTACTCCCTGAGAATTATACTGGCTCAGTACAGTATTCTGTTGGGAGGAACTGCTCACGATAGTAAGTACTTTTGTTTGCTCACTCATAGCCGCGATCAGTGTTACTGGTATCCCAAAAGGATAACGCACCAGTACACCTTCCATCTTTTCGAATTCTGCCACATTATGCACGGGTGCTGGAGGCGGATCTGTTTCGTAGAAATCTCTGCCGATTTCGTCCCAGCGTTCAGCTTCAGCCTGCGAGAGCCAGTGGGTGAGTGGGAACGGTTCATTATCTAATATGTCAATTTTCTCTACCGCGAACAAAAATCCTGCGGTTATCATTATTATTATGATCAAAATTAACTTCTTCATCAATACTCCTAAACTATTGTTCATCGATAAATTTAAAGCGAATCTCGCGCGGGGTGGTAATAATCTGATTACTTCTTTTATAAGATATCTGATAGACATTCGATACGCTTTCGGCAAAGAACTGGAAAATCTTCCGTAAATCACTCTTTGAAGAGGTTAAGCGGTATTGTCCATTCACAGCCAGTTGCTCCAGCACTTGTTCATTCACTCCACCTTCACCTTCCAGTCCCATTGTGTAGCTGCGGATGCCCAGGGTATTCAGGTCATCTATTAAGTCTGCCGGCTGAGAGGTAGAAAAATTATCGCTGCCATCAGTGAAAGTAACGAGTGCTCTGCCATCAACATTCAATTCAGTAAGCATCTGGATACCCAGAGCCATAGCGTCATACATCAAGGTGTAATTTCCCATTTCCTGATTAGAAATAAAGTATTCAATAGCAGTGATATCAGTTCCCGGAGCGATAAATTGGATTTCATTGGAAAAACTGACAACCCCAATCTGAGCTTGCGGAGCGTTTTCTACAACAACTTCCACGAATTCCACCGCATAGGCTAGTACATCCTCAAAATCTGCCCCTAAACTATTGCTCACATCTAGCACTAAAACCACTCCAAGCTGAGTTAAATTACCGAATTCCACTTCAAATTCCGGGTCCCAGACCCATTCTTCGCCGATTTTTTCTTCAACTTCTATATTATCAATATAATAATTATCATTGCCTTCATACAGCGATAAATTGTTCATTGTGATAGTGATATCGGGCACATTTACCAGATATTCGGGTTGTCCATCAAAATTTACCTCACTGTCAGTCTGCTCAGGAGACAGGGTAAAATCGGGATTCGTACCCGTGGTATTTGTATATTCTCCATATAAATAAAACTCCAGATCATTCTCGTCAGAACTGGAACAACTAATCATCAGCAATCCAGCCAATATTATCATCAGCAATCCAAATATTCTTCCTGCTTTCATCTTGCCTCCCACCTGATTCTTATTCTCGTTCAGTCAACTATCCTGCTACCCTGTTTCTAAGTCAAGACTAATCATGTCAGGCAGAGGTGGATTATTATAGACAAGATGAGCAGGCTGGATGATAAATACTTGACAGGTAAAAGGGTAGTTTGAATTTTGAATTAATTATTCTAAATTCAGGAGTGTTTATGGATGATCAGCGGGAAAAGATAGTGGCAGCAGCTAGGAAATTGATCCGCTATTTCGGGATCAAGAAGACCAGCATCTCAGATATTGCGAAGGAAGCAGGGATGTCACAATCGAATCTGTATTATTATTTCAAGAATAAGGAAGCGATTTATACAGAAGTGATCTATCGGGAGAGTATGAAACTGCAGGAAAAATTAGTCACACAGGTAGAGCAGGAAAATGATGTATCTGCCAAGCTGATCAGTTATCTTCGCAGCCGTTTTGAATATTTGAATGAATTACGGGGTAAGTACTTTTTACTTTTTAAAGAATATTACAGTCATGCTGAAGGGATCAAGAAAGTACGAGACGATTTTTATCATTTTGAGTCCCAAACAGTAGGCAAGATATTATCAGAATTACCGGGTATGCAGTTAGTGTTGCAATCCGCACTGCAGACTCTTATCATGGGATATGAATTGCGATTATTCATGGGTGAGGACAAAGAGGAATTACTATCAGAAATAAAGGATGAGATACAGTTATTAATCAAGATATTAAGCCTACAGGCAGACGAGGAGCTGAATGATGGAAACAGGCAAGAGCTTTAGAATTGGAGGATTAGAGATACGTCTTCCAATCGTACAGGGTGGTATGGGGGTAGGAATATCGCTGGCAAATCTTGCCAGTGCAGTAGCAAATGAAGGTGGAATTGGTGTAATTTCTTCTGTTGGAATAGGCATGCTTGAGGAGTATGGCGGAGGAGGCGGCAGCAAGGCAAATATAGAAGGATTACGGGCAGAATTACGCAAGGCCAGGGACATGACTGCTGGAGTGATCGGAGTAAATATCATGGCAGCTTTGAGTGATTTCGGTAAAATGCTGAAGACAGCGTTACAGGAGCAGGCAGATATCATATTTGTGGGTGCGGGGCTAATGCTTAAGATCCCAGAAGAAATAGACCTTTCATTTCTGGAAAAAGCGCGTAGCAAGATAGCCCCTATAGTTTCTTCTGACCGGGCAGCCAAGATCATTTTTAATTATTGGGACAAACATTATGGTCATATACCTGATGCGATAGTAGTAGAAGGACCTCTGGCAGGTGGGCATCTGGGATTTAAGCGAACAGCTTTAGACGATCCGGCAATCACCCTGGAGAACATTCTGGCAGGAGTGAAAAATGTGATTAGTGAATTTGAAGCAAAATACAAAAAGAAGATACCGATAATAGCTGGTGGTGGTATTCATGACGGAGGTGATATTGCCAATATTCTATCTAAAGGTGCAGATGCAGCGCAGATGGGCACACGCTTTGTAGCCACCGAAGAATGTGATGCTTCTCCGGCTTTTAAACAATCCTATATAGATTCCAGACCCGAAGATATCGTGATCATTAAGAGTCCGGTGGGTTTGCCGGGCAGAGCGATCAATTGTGATTATCTCAAAGAAGTGGCAATGGGACATCGCAAGCCGATCAACTGTCGCTGGAAATGTCTGCATGGTTGTGATTATCATACTGCCCCATATTGCATTGCACGGGCACTAACAAATGCCCAGCAGGGACATTTGGAGGAAGGTTTTGCTTTTTGCGGGGCTAATGCTCATAAGATTACAGGGCTTCTGAAAGTAAAGGAACTAATTGCCGGATTAAAACAGGAATTTGAAGCAGCACTGGAGAAAATATTGCCGGGAGAAACTGGAAGTTAACGAAATAATTAAAGCTCTGGTTGACATTAATTTGCGGAATAAAAATAATAGTAAAAATTGTTTTAAGGAAAAATAATGTTACATCAGATACTGGCAAATAAACAGGTAGTACTGGCATCAGCTTCACCGCGACGCAAAGAGATATTTGAGATGCTCAAGATAAATGCTTTGATCTTCCCTGCACTTGTGGCTGAAGACTCTCAGTGCAGCAGCCCGCATCATCTGGTAATGGCGCATGCAAAATTGAAAGCTGAGTTTGTAGCAGCAAAGATGCCAGCAGATACTATCGTGGTGGGTGCTGATACGATAGTGCATATAAACAATATTGTACTAAGTAAACCGGTTGACAAATATGAAGCTTATGAACACCTTAATCAGCTTTCTGGTACTAAACATAACGTATATTCAGGGATTGCGGTATGCTATAAAAATATTACCAGACTTGCTTATGCGCGGTCGCTGGTAGAATTTCACACATTGTCTAAACAAGAGATAGAAGATTATATAGCAACCGGCGAGCCTCTGGATAAAGCGGGAGCTTACGGAATACAGGGCTATGGTTCTCAATTCATAAAAAAGATAACAGGCTGTTACTTCAATGTGATGGGTTTTCCTGTTTCCACATTCTACAAACTGATAAAAGAATTGATCATAACGTGAGGATAAGATAATGAAGATATTTTATAATGGCAGCATAATCACGATGAATAAGCAGGTAGAGACTGCTTTAGCGGTAGGAGTAGATAATGGCAGGATAGTAGAATTATTTAATCGCCAGCCTGACATGGCAGCAGAATATATTGATTTGCAAGGGAAATGGCTATTGCCAGGATTCATTGACACTCACACGCACAGTAATTCCGGGGGATTATACAGTATGGGTGTGAATCTGGAACACTGCCAGAACCTGAATGAGCTATATGAAAGACTGAGAGCTGGTAAACTGATGGGAGAAATGCTGATAGCCTGGCATCTTGACGAGAAAGAACTAAAAGAGAAGCGGTTTCCTACTGCGGCAGAGCTTGATAAAATATTCCCTGAAAAAGCAGTACTTATCCGACGAGTGGATGGGCATTCCTGTGTAATCAATAGTTGTGCAGCCGGACAAATTGAGGCAATTCAACCTTTGGACAGCAGTTTTAACGGCACTTTTCGCAGGCGTGCAAATGACCAGATAGTTAACTGGTTTCACCGGAGTATTGATGAAGAGCATATCTTGAAATCTTATGATAATGCTGCGCGTCATGCGATTAAGTATGGTCATACTTCCATCCATACCATGGTGGGTGACGGACATGAAAGTATCGAGCATTATAAGCTGCTGCAGGCAAATATGGCAAGATATCCCATAGAATTTATCCCTTACGCCCAGTGCTTCAATATTGATGCGGCAATAGAAGCTGGCGCACCACGATTAGGTGGCTGCATACTGGCGGATGGCTCCTTTGGTTCACACACTGCGGCATTATTTGAATCTTATGCTGACCAGCCTGATAATTACGGAGTGCTGTATCATAATGATGCTTTTTGGGAACAGATCATCACACGTGCCCATGCCTGTGATCTTCAGGTAGCTGTGCACTGCATAGGCGATAAAGCAATCAGCCAGATATTGAAGTACTATGAAAAAGTGCAGAAAGAAAATCCCAAAGACCTGCGTCATATTCTGATCCATAATGAACTCACCAGTGATGAAATGATCCGGCGGATGGGAGACAGCAATATTGTGGCTGCCATGCAGCCAATGTTTGACCGGTTATGGGCAGGGGAAGACGGCTTATATGAAACCGTCCTGGGAAAAGAGCGGACATTGCGAACAACTCGTTTACGCAGTCTGAGGGATGCGGGAGTGATCATAGGTGGAGGGTCTGACTGGTATGTAACCGAGATGGACGCTTTAGCCGGGATTGATGCTGCCGTGCGGCTACATAATCCAGAGGAGCGTCTTACTCCTTATGAAGCCGTGCAGCTTTATACCTCGCACGCTGCCTGGCTATCGCATGATGAGCATAGACTGGGGCAGATAGCAGTTGGTTATCAGGCGGATTTTGTGGTACTGGAGGAGAACCCGTTGGAAGCTGATGATATTGCTGGAATAAATATTATTGATGTTTTTAAGAAGGGAGAATGTAAAAGTTGACAATGATTCTGTAAACGCTGTGAACATTGTAAACAGTGTTTACTGCGTTCACTTATAAAAAAAGAGAAAGCCCCTCAAAATTGGGGGGCTTTCTTTTATTTGATTCTGAGATTATTTCATCAGGATCATTTTCTTTGTACTGGTGTATTTTCCGAATTTCATGTTGTAGAAATAAACACCACTACCTACTTTTTGTCCTCTATCATCATCACCATTCCAGATGATATCATAATTTCCGGCATCTTTGAATTCATTGACCAGGGTACGAACCTTCTGACCACGAATATTATAGACATCCAGTCTCACCTGACCATCTGTATTGAGAGCCATTTTAATGGTAGTCTCAGGATTGAATGGGTTTGGATAGTTACCACTCAGTTCAGTAACGAGAGGCAGCTCATTATTATCTTCTGGATCTAAATCAACAGACATAATATCAGATTCACCGTCATTATAAACAGCGGCAACACCATAACTGTGATTACCGTAAACATTCATAAAGATATATGAAGTTTCATCGATGTCAAGCAGTTCATCATCATAAAGTACATCATCCAAATAGACATGGAATCCAGTCAGGAATGAGCGTTCATCGCGGGTATTAGTGGAAGCTGGTTCCAGGTTACCGCAAGCGATCTCATTGCTTTCCTGAGTAAATAATTCTGTGATTTCGGGTATTTCAGAAGCAACTGGAGCAGGAAGCGGAGCAGTAGCACCGACAACAAACGCCTGGATATTCCAGTTATAATCAAGTCCTAAACCACTCATTGCCTGCCATGCTCCTCCACCCATAGAGATCATATCTCCATAACCTGCAACAGCAGGTCCGGCATCGCAACCAGCAGGATAAGTAGAGGCAACTTGATTATTGATAGCATAACCAATCCAAAGTTCTACAGAAGAATCTATAGTAATTGGAGTAGTAAAATATACTTCATTCCAGGTTTCAATAGCAGGAGCGGTAACTGGCTGGCTGAGAATTTCAGTAGCACCATTAGCACCTGTCCATACTTTCAGAGTATAAGAGCATGAAGCGTCAAGAGGGAAATAGGTCATCTTAGTGATCTGTAATCCATCATAATCATCCAGATCTCCAGCTGCCCAACGTGCTGCAACGGCAAAAGAACCACCATTGGTGAGTCCTATACCATCATCATTCATACCACTATCATAATGCATCCATTCACCGGTTTCACCACCGATTCCAGGAGCTTCCCATGAAAGCTGAACAAAATGCGGATTTGCCAGATGAACAGCATTAACATTGCCTGGTTCATCATGCTGAACAGTAACTACTACCTGATCAGAATCAGTATACTCGCCATCACTAACCACCAGAGTAATAGTATAATCAGTATCATTGGTAACATCTGGAGCAATAAAAGTAGGTGTTACTGATGTTGGATTAATAAGCGTGATACCAGCAGGAGCAGTCCAGGCATAAGTGATAACGTCACCATCAGGATCATAAGAATCTGAGCCGTTAAGATTGACAGCTACCCCGTCACGAACCACCTGATCATTACCGGCATCAGCTACAGGTGCCAGATTAGCAAAATATGTGAATTCAATCGTGGGCATTGTAGAATAACCTTCATCATAAACGGCTACTACACCAGCTTCATAAGTAGTTCCATCATCTAGACCGGTAAACAGGTATTCGGTTTCAGTCACTAAATCATCTTCATTCAGCCAGACATTGTCCAGATATACATTGTACCCAAGGAGTTCACGTGTAAGTCTGGAAGAATTGTTGTTTGAACCAGTATTGCTACGGGCAAACATGTCCTGACTGCTGGAAGTAACAACATTATTATTGATTGCATGGTTAGGTGCTGGCAGCTCGAATGTGCGAGTAGCACCAGCCACAAATGCCTGAATATTCCAGTTATAGTTAAGGGTAGGTACGAGTACGCTCAAAGCATCCCAGGTAGTACCATTCGTGCTGATCATGTCACCATATCCGGCAACAGCAGGACCTGCATCACAACCGGCAGGGTAATCACCAGCTACCTGTCCGGTAAGACTGTAACCTATCCAAAGTTCTACTGATGAATCAATAGTGATTGGAGTATCAAAGATAACTTCATTCCAGCTATCTGACAGAGGATTAGTAAGTGCCTGACTTAATATTTGAGTACCAGCATTAGCACCAGTCCATGCTTTAGCAGTAAATGTGCAATTAGCATCCTGGAAATAAACATTGATCTTTGTGATATTAAGTCCATCATAATCATCCAGATCACCAGCATCCCAACGGGCAGCAACGTGGAAATTACCACCATTGGTGAGACCAATAGCATCATCATTCGTGCCACTATCATAATGGATCCATTCGCCAGCTTCTGCAGGAGGATCCCAGGTAAACATAGCAGTACCGCCATCTAAATTTTCAACTGCCAGGTTTGATGGAGGAGTAAGCGGAATAGTAACAACCATAACAGTAATTGTAAGTTCATCAGAACCAGTAGCCATACCATCACTGACAGTAAGAGTTACAGTGTACTCAGTATCATCGTCAACATCCGGAGCAGTGATCACTGGCATAATAGCAGTAGGATCATCAATAGTGAGCCCAGGGGCTTCCCAAAGGAAAGTAATAGGATCGCCATCAGGATCATAAGAAGCAGAGCCATCGAGTGTAACGGTCATATTTTCCCACATGGAAACATCATCACCAGCCATTGCAACTGGAGGCATGTTGGGAGGAATAACTGTAATCATCACTTCATCGGCTTCAGAAGAGCCATCATCATCAGTAACAATCAGGCTAAAGATGTATTCTTCTACTACAGTATTCACTGGAGCAGTAAATGTAGGCATAATTGCTGCGGTATTATTAAGAGTAATTCCAGTAGGTGCAGTCCAGGCATACGTAAGGTCATCGCCATTCATATCAAATGAACCACTACCATCAAGAGTTACCAGGTCACCACCGATAACTGACTGGTCAATACCGGCATCTGCAATTGGCACATACTGAATACCCATATCATTAATAGTGATCACACCATCAATCAGGTTTTCATCCAGCATATAAGTGCTGTTATATTTATAGTCCCAAAGGTCAAGAGTGGTTTCGCCTATACCATGAGCAGTGAAATTAAAGAAAGCTATAGGTCCTTCACCTTCCAGATTATTTGAGTTCATATATGCAAAACTGATAACATTTGCTTCAATGAGATTACCCAGAATCATACCACCTGCGGGAGTAATAGTATTATCTATTGTAACATTATTCCAGGTGAGATAATTAGTATCAAAAGTTATCTTACCCTGGAAGGAGATCACATTCCAGGTTATATCTATGATAGAAGTATTAAGAGCTATGTCAAAATCTGTACCATCATCAACTGACAAACTTTCCAGAGTCAGCACAGAATTAGCAAAATCTACTACACTGACCATAACATCATCAGAAGCAACTAGACGCTGAACTTCATCGCTGACAGTAAAGGTCATATTTTCTGTTCCGATCCAGTCCGTACTTGTGAAAGTAACTTCAAAGCCATCGAAAGCAACATCAATGTTATCATTACCAGTAACATCAAGAGTTAATGTTTCAGGTTCAATATTCAAATAAGTGATGTATTCTTCAAAATCGATAACAACAGCAGCATTAGTTACCAGACTGAGAGCTTCCGGTAAATCCATTTCCAGAACAGGTTCTGGCAATGTAACCAGGATTTCTACATCGTCAAAGGCAATTGGTCTGCCAGTATAATTATCATTTACTAAGAAAGTAACAATTTCAGATCCTGTCCAGTCTGTTGGAGCACTGAATTCCACCATCATTTCATCAATGACGATTTCGATATCAGTATTTCCAGAAACAGACAAAGTAAGTTCGTCACCGTCTGGATCATAAGTGTACATACTGAAATCAACTTCTAAAGTTTCATTAGTAACAAAGACGAATTGATCTGGTAAAGTGATTTCAGGATCATGATTAGGCAACGGTTCTACATTAACCAAACCATCCCATAAGTTAGTCATATAAGTCTGGTTATATTTAAAGTCCCAAACATGCAGATCAGAAGAGCCGCCCATACCTATAGCCTGGAATTCCAGATTACACAGAGTACCTTCACCAGAGATTGGTAAAGCATTTGCATACGCTACTCGAAGATGTCCTGGTTCCAGTTCGTTTGCCAGCAGCATAGACGGGTTTGGAACTTCACCCAGAGTGCAGGCTACATAAGCCAGAATTTCAGGATCAAAACTCAGATCGAACTGGAATGAAATCACACTCCATTCTTCAGCTATTGGAGATGTGGTTACAGGAATGATAAAGTTATCAAGTTCCGTAACATCATCACTGCCAATAACGATCATGCTTTCTTCATAAACCCAGATATTAGTAACAGTAATTATTACTTCATCAGGATTAGAATCTGCTTCACCATCATTAACAACAAGAGTGAAAGTATAATCCATGTCCATATCAACTAATGGAGCTGTGAAAGTGGGCATAACTGCAGTTGGGTCATCAAGTGTAATGCCAGCAGGAGCAGTCCAGAGATAAGTAAGTGTAGCACCTTCAGGATCAGAGGAAGCACTGCCGTCTAAAGTTACAAAGTCACCTTCAACCACTTCCTGATCAAGACCAGCATTAGCTGTAGGAGGCAGATTTCCACCAGTTTCTACAGTAAACACAAATGGATCAAAGCCGTCTCCAATAGTCACATCAGCTACGAATTCAACAGTTTCTGCTACTTCATAAACTTCATCAGTTTCAGCATTGTAATAATAGAAGTTTACAGTTTCTCCACTGGTTTGATTACTGTAAATCTCCGGTAAGAAAAGAACATGATCAAAGTACTCCATATATTGAACTGAATTATTACCTTCCTGGGCAATACCGCGGCATTCACCGTCAACAAAGCAGCCCAGCATACCGGTAGTAACATCAACTTCAATACCATTCATCATAACGATTCCCCACATAGAAAAGCTGTATTCATAATCGGGAGGATTGATCGACCAGTCAGGTATTTCACGTGTTTTATTGCTGTTTGCAAAATTATTAACAGGAATATTCTCGGTTGGATTTGAAGCGACAGCCAGAGGTTCTGGATAAATCAACTGCTCTGGTGCATTCATCTTCAGCATATAACCGCCTAAAGACTGCAGGGTTGTCAAACTTCCCAGCCAGCCCGGACCGGCATAATACATCGCACTCTGGGTCTGGCTTTTAATATTGGAGCCCTCATTCAGTGAACCTAAAGCATAATTGATGTTTTCCGATGCCTGAGGTGCATAAGAAATCCAGTTCCAGCCTGAGGTGAGATCATAAATAGTCTCTGAAACTTCAACTGGAGTTCCAGTATATTCCAGAGTAGTAGGATTATTTACACCTAATTTATAAAAGGTATTATTATTGATTGTGGTTAAAGAACCCAGCCAGCCAGGACCTGGATAATACATGGCACTTTGGGTCTGGCTTTTGATATTAGAAGCATTTGCCCCAATAGAAGCCAGCACATTGTTTGTGCTCATATCTTCACCTGTAACATTAAGTGAAAACCAGTTCCAGCCAGGAACCATGGCTTTGCTGATATCTATAGTAGAAACTGTGGAAGCGTGAAAAATAAAAGGATTATAACCATCACCCACGGTCACGTCAGCTTCAAACTCAATAGATTCTGCTACTTGATAAATCCCTTCAGTTTCAGCATCAAAATAGAGGAAATCTATAGTTTCACCGGAAGTAACATTGCTGAAAATCATAGGCAGGAAAATAATATGACCAAAGTATTCATTGTAATCAATAATAGAACCATCAGCAAAACTGGCTATTCCACGACATTCGTCATCTACGAAGCAGCCCAGCATACCAGTGGTAATCTCCACTTCCACGTCATCCAATTGCACAATTCCCCAGATAGTTTCACTATATTCATAATCAGGAGCATTAACTGACCAGTCTGGATATTGTACAGCGGAAATAGTAATACCGCCATTCACCAGATAGTTGAGGTAGGTGGAATTATACTTGAATTGAGAAAGCACCAGATCACTTGTTCCTGCAGCATCGGCTGCAAAAGAAAGATAGCAGAGATTGCCTTCACCTGTAATTGGCATCACATTGGCATAAGCTACAGAGATTACACCCGGTGAAGATTCATTAGCTATCAGGTTTCCTGGATTTGGAACTTCTCCCAGTCTGAAGCTGTCAAAGGTGAGTAGGCTATTATCAAAAGCAAGGTTGAACTGGAAAGAAATTGCTCCCATGTCAGAAATCAACTCAGTAGTACTGATAGGGATTTCAACTACATTACCAATAGCAGCGTTTGCTGAACCAGCTGTAATAACCACTTCTTCGTAAGGATTGTATTCCACTACGTTCACACTGCCATCTACTAAATTATAAAGGTAAGTAGAATTGTACTTGAACTCATTGAGATCAAGAGCAGTAGTTCCTTCAGCTTCTCCGGTAAAAGTTAGCGTACAAAGCGTACCTTCACCAGTGATAGGCATCACGGTTGCATAAGCAACAGAAACCACACCTGGAGAAGATTCATTAGCAATGAAATTTCCCGGATCTGGCACATTACCTAAAGCAAAAGTTGTAAATGACAACACCGAAGGATCAAAATCAATGTCAAACTGGAATGAGATTGCTCCCATGTCACTAGTAAGCATTGTAGTACTGATAGGAATTACCACAGGGTTACCCACTGTGACATTTCCTGAACCAGCTGTGATAGTAATATCCTGGAAAGGATTATATTCAGTAACCTGAACAGAACCATCAATTAAATTTCCAGCAGCCAGATATGTGGCATTATACTTGAAGTCATTAACATCAAGAATAGTATTGCCAATCCCGGCAGCTTCAAAATTCAAAGTTACCAGATTTCCCACGCCGCTAATTGCTTCATAATGAGCAAATGCCACGATTACATGTCCTGGTGTACTTTCATTCGCCAGAAGACTTCCAGATCCAGCAACAACTTCACCCGCTGCAAAGCCGGTATAATTGGCTACTGCTGGATTGAAATCCAGGTCGAATTGAAAGGCTGTGATATTCCAGCTTTCCTGCAATTCTGTCGTGCTGATTGTAATGTTAAATTCATCACCTTCATTCACAGCTGCACTCGAACATGTGATGATCGAGTTCTCGAATTGCCCGAAAAGAAGAATGGAAATCAGAGCCAGAAAGATAATCATAAATACCTTTTTCATAAATTAAAACTCCTTCTTACATATTTACTTCTATTTATACTTCTAAACACATATATTTATAGCAGGGACGTGTACACGTCCCTGCTCGATATTAGGTTAATTCTATTTCAACATCAGCATTTTACTCATGCTGCTGTAATTGCCGATCTCTGTACGGTAGAAATATACACCGCTTCCAGTTGATTTACCATTATTATCAGTACCATTCCACTTCAGGTTTTGGATGCCCTTATCCAAATTACCCTGGAACAGTGATTTTACTAACTGACCCCTGACATTATATATCTTAACTGATACAGGAGTATCATCAGCGGCAACTGATAATTGAATATATGTTACAGGATTGAAAGGATTAGGATAATTTCCCAGTGATGCATTAATACCTGGAACACCTGATTCCAGTTCTTCAGCCTTTATCCGGTATTCTCTGCTTACAGAATTAACGGAATATTCAATTGTGATGAATTCCTGATTTTCCAGAGCTGTAAATGGTAATCTTACAATTTCACCACTTAACTTTTCAGAACTGGCAAGTGCTATTGCAAAAATTTGCGGGTTAACAGCATTCATTACACCAGATGCTACTTCAGGAGTTCCTAATTGAATAGTTGCAGGATCAATGTTCAACTGAAGACTGTAAAAATCACCTGTAGCAGAAAATACTAATTCATTATTTTCTACAGAAATTGCCAATACGGCTTCTGGAACATCAACTCTAAGTAATTCTACCGGGAAAACATCAATAAGGTCAACACTATATTGCAGGACCAGAGCAGCATCATAAGCTTCAACGAAACTATTACCATCAACATCACCTGCTATAAGCTGCCATGTCCAGGGTAAAGGTGCTCCTATAGGATCAAGCTGAACGGCAAACTGAAGCATATTGGCTGCATCAAAGGCATCAACATTCCAGTCACCAGTAACATCGCCATAAACCCATTCAGGTCCAGTTACTAAATCTTCTTCAAAACGAGGTAACAATTCATAGAAATCATAGCTATAATTTACTAAACCGGTAATAGAGGCAAATTCATCACCTACCAGCGGTTCAACATGATATATTGCATCATCAGCCTGACATTCCCCACTGCCATCATCTAAATACCATTCACCATAATTGTTTACTTCTACAGTGACCACAACATCCTGAACCTGAACCAGAACACTTTCCCATTCTTCTTCAGTACTCAACTGGTTTGTAGTGATAACCGCTGGTTCTGGCAGATCATTACCACTGCTCAGAATAACAAAATCGGTGATATTATAAATCTCCGTAAGACCAAAATATTCGTCAACTAAACCCGTAATCAGGATTTCGTCCCCTAAAGCTGGCATATTGGCTAGGTCATAAGCATAAAGACCATTCCACGCTCCACCTTCAGGTGTACTTATCCAGTACTTATCGGCACCTATCGCTGTTATAATACCTTGTGTGCTTACTATTTGACCTGCATAAGGAGAAACATCCGTCTCATCTACAGGTGTCTGAATTTCCGGAATTGTAACCATGATCATATCATTCCAGTAAACTGCTGGTAAGCTCATGGCTGCATTTGCATCATCAATTGTGAACATTCTATTAGCGATATCTTCCCATACCCAATCCGTAGCTCCGTCAGCCATCATGGCAAACTTGAATTCTACATCAAATAATGAACCAGCGGGGAATAAGATATCGATAGTATATGCTTCGCGCATTGGAGTTAAAAGATTTACACCAGTATCCCAGCCAAGTGGAGCTACGCTACCTTGAATTGAGATTCCACCAGCATAAAGAGCAGGGTCTACGTATTCCATATCAAGAGTAAATGTAACCACTACATCCTGACTGGTAAATTCTGGGATTTCTTCATCATTAAACCACAAATCTAAAACATTTTCACCATCAATAACGGTATAAGTTCTATTATCTCCACCAGGAAATTCTGCTAAATCCCAGTTACCGTCAATACGGAACTTAAATTCGCAGCCATATCCCAGAGGAAGCATGGTTGTCATTGTATAAATACCATCTTCATCAAGGTCTTCACCAACAAGTGCATTTGCACCCCAATCATTGAAGTTTCCACCAATATCAACAAAGTTTATTGTTGGATCAAAGTTTTGCAGCATGATCTGGTAGTTCATATTTACATTAAATACTACTTCCAGCTCTGGTGCTTCACCGTGATAACCCAGATAATCAAAAGTATTTACCGGATAAACTTCCCATTCTCCATCTTCTGCTGAAGTACCAGCTGCATCTAACCAATCTGTATTACCGACAGTTACAAAACCTTTGCGAACCAGAGTGTGGTCTTTTGTAGCTGTAGCAACACCAGCAACGTCCCAGCCATCGCCTGGATCGTTGTTAGGATCACCAATCACATCTATCAGTGCCCAGTTTTCACCATCAAGTGAATATTCCAGTCCACGGGCATCGTCACCATTATGATGAACAACGCTTGGATAATCCAGAACTTCATCTGCATTTGCCGGATCAAATAACGTCGGGTCTGTACTGCTATTTAACATTACCCAGACATCGCCTGCATCCAAAACTGCTCCAACCGGGAAAATGTGCCAGTAAGCCCAGCCACCGCCATTAACTGACTGAGCAATACGGAAATTATCAAGGCTAACTGTTTCATCAGTTCCATTATAAATCTCAAGTGCTTTATTATTTGAGGAGCCTTCAATGTATTCACTAAAGAATACTCCATCAATAACCGGGAACCAGTCATTAAACAGCACTGTTGTTAATACAGAGTCTGCTTCTGGTACTGTAATATTACGATTATTAGTTTCGTCTGAGCCCCAGGCATTACCATTTACATATTTGAATTCATGATAAGCACCGGAAAGAAGTGTTAATGTTACTTCATAAACCATATCGGAGTTGTCATCTATCATCTCAGTAGCAGCAGGGTCCCAGCCCTGGAAACTTCCGGCGATATGTACGCCTTCAGGTGCAACAGTCTGATATTGCATATCAACAGCAAAAGTGATATTTACTTCTTCCGGAGGAGTAGCTACCACCGTGAGATTTCCAATTTCGGAAGCATAATACCACATAGAGTCGCCTTCATAGATATAACGATATGTGTAATCATAAAGCCCTTCCAGCATTCCTGAAAGATTACCCATGTATTCGTCATTTGCTCCGCTATCAGCATTGTAAACAGTATCAAACCAGGTCCAGTCATCACCAGGAGTGCTTCCATCTGCACCGTATCCGACCTGAGCGGTGATACCTATTCCCTGTCCAGCTTCATTAGTTACGCCGTCCATCCAAACCTGTCCGTAGATATTTTCTGTAATTTCACCTTCTACTATTTGTGTATTATAGGGCCACTGCAGATTTCCCCAGCCTATTGATGTTGTGGGGAACGAATTGGCTTCCCCTGGGGTTCCGTTGATTGTATAACTTGCCTGCCAGTTTTCTGCTAAAGAATTATCAAGCTCTGGTGAGATAAGTTCCAGAGAAGGTCCTGATCCATCAGGTGCTGAGGGCCAGTCTCCGCCATCAAGATAATCTACAAAATCAATTTCTACACCTGCAGCAGTTGCCAGTAATATATCTTCTCCACTATTACCCAGAGCTCCAGTGAATTGACCATAAGCTACTACACCAAGAGCTAAAAACAAACTATCAGGATTGACGGCTAATACAATATATGCTCCAGCGTCTATCATTGCTCCAGCTTCAAAAGTATAATCAATACCTTCAATAAAATAGCAGCCACTCATATCAACGGCTTCTGTGCCAGGATTATATAGTTCCAGATATTCAAAATAGTTATCATCTCCCAGGTCTCCTGAAGGATTATACATGATCTCATTGATCACTATTTCAGGAACTTCACTCATTTCTGCTATTGTAAAGAAAGCATCACTCATATCGGCAGGGTCAGCATCCACAGCATCTTCCACTACCATCAGAATTTCTGTACTCAAGGGTGCATTAGCCGGAATCAGCCATTCATAAGAACCCGTATTGGCTATATCAGTCGCTATATCAAAACGTACTGGTAAGTCCAAATAGATATCTACATTATCTGCAAAAAGAGTATTGTTCCAGGTAATTGTATAAGTCTCTCCAACAAACCAGACTTCTCCACCATTTGGAACTGTAACTTCTATTGCAGGTTCTTCGATCACTTCTCCATGATACCCCAGATAATCGAATGTATTGCTGTCATAGACTATCCACTGGCTGTCATCTGCATTAGTTCCAGCTGCCATTGCCCATTCGTCATTACCATGAACTCCATCATAAACATCTGACTTCCGGACTAGGGTATGATCTTTGGTAGCATTTACTACTCCGGCAATGTCCCAGCCGTCTCCCGGATCGTCCGGATAAGTGCCTATCATATCTATAATTGATATATTTATAGTTGTTTCACCATCTGGACCTAATATTGGATATTGTCCCTGTTCATCGATTTTCCCTAATCCACGAAAATCATCACCATTAAAGTTGCAAATATAGTTGTCTAAAAAATCTGCCTGTTCAAGAATTGCCGGGTCAGCTGAGCCATGGGCAAATACAAAAACTTCATCATTTGCCAACATTCCGCTCATCCAGTAGATGTATTCATCATAATTCCCGCCATTAGCAGCTTGTAAAATTACATAATTACTTAAATCTACTTCATTCCCAGTTCCATTATAAATTTCAAAAGCTTTGTTGTAACTGGAACCCTCGATGTACTCAGAAAAGATTAAATCATTGAATTGAGCGAAAGCTAAGATACTCAAGCTCATTAACAGTGCCAAAATAATCACTTTTTTCATAACAATTTCCCTCCAATAAGGTTTTTTTTGTTTCTTCAATAACACTTCTTACGTGAATCACACACATCTATACATAAAGCTAAAAGCATTTAGCTCCGAAAGTAAATTTTCTACTTTCATCATTTTTTGTAAAGAAGATTTTGAGCCTTTTTTAACTCACCGGTTTTTATCTCATTCTTTTTCCCACTCACAGGCTCTTTTTGCACATTTTTTCGCCTGATATTTTGCTCAACAGGAAACACATCTATGATGCCGACAAAATACTGCAGAATAAGCGAAGCATCGAATGATTCTACTGAACCATTACCATCTACATCAGCTCTAATGATCCTGATCACTTCCCAGGGAAGCGGATCAATTTCCGGTAACGGATCCATTCCTACAAAATACTGTAATGAGATAGAGGCATCATATGATTCAACTGAACCATTTCCATCTATATCGCCATACATAATATTTTGTCCGCCAACATTCATATTTACCGGAATATCTAACGCCGCTACCTGAGGATCATTTGTGGCTAATTGCAGATAACAGGAATAGATACCCATTGCCAGATCACCGCTGTCTGCTGTTAATGTTATATCTAAAGTCTCCCCACTTGCTATAATACCGTTTGTTTGAGATACATCCAGCCAGTCTATGATCTTATAAAACTCTATTGCCATATCTTCCTGAATATAGTTATTATTGTAAACCATACACAAACCGTCTGTCCCCGACTCATTTTGAATTCCAACCGTGGCAGTATTTATGTCACCTTCTAAATCATGATACTGGAACTTGATACCACCCTCGGCATTGATGATCACTTCAAAATCATAATTGCCGTTGTTCTGCCCGGCAAAATGATCTACTCCATCAAACATCACTACTAACTGACTGCCATCCGAATGATAATATACTTCTCCGCTACCATTACCATCTATTGCAGGATAAAGATCGTCCCAGAATGGACACAAGGCAGGTCTGGGAGCATCGCTGCCGGGCATTATCAGATTCTGCCAGGCAGTGTTATCATCTCCAAAACCAATCCAGCCATTCGGATTTATTCTGAATTGGCTGTAATCTTCCCCATAAAAATTAAACTCGAAACCAATATCCATTAAATCTGTTCCCTGATCGTTATGAGTAAATCCCACCTGAGTTCCATAACCACTGATATCGATCCAGTCAAACTCCGGACCCTCCGGTTCATCACTATCAAACCACATATATCCATATCCGTCTGGTCCCCCACTGTTTCTGCTGCTCAGATAATCTTTTGTAATGCTGTAAACAAGACTCGCTTCGCCTTCATTACTGATCTGCAGATTCTGATAACTAACCTCTCCCGGTTCATGTACAAACATGAATTCCTGGGCATTCAATACAGCAACAGGTGGTTCCAGGATTGCCGGTGAATTGGTTGTGATCAATAGAGCCATCCCATCTTCAAGGGCTTTGGCAGCATCTGGATAGGAATTATTATATGTATATTCCAAGCCAATTGTTCCTGTCTGGTCTTCAATACCTACTGTGCAGTATTGTCCATGATCTGCCCGGTAATTACCGCTATTCACATTATTAACTTCATTATACATTATCAATATCTCACTATCACCTGTCGGAGTAGGATAATACACCGGATTACGGACTATTATCTGGAATGTTTCTTCGGCATTATTATATTCGTTCTGCAACCTTGACCATTCTATTATAAAGCTGTGATTTGCCGAATCATTATAGTAACACACATTTCCGCTGGTACATCTTAAATCATCCCAAAAAGCTGAAATCATAGGAGATGGACCCCCTGGACCTGGTATCCGCCAGTTCATAAATCCTTCCTGCTCAGTTACTCCTGGTGCTGCCCAGCCATTGGAACAAACTGTAATTTGATTATACATTACTCCATAAAAATGCATTACAAAGGGCAGATCAAGCACTACACTTTGCCCATGCTCTACATCAGAATATATGCCGGTATCATTTCCTGGTCCTCCATATGCAGGGTCTATTTCAAACCAGTTATACACAGGCACTATACTATAGGCATCATCTTCATCATCATATATATAATATCCATAAGAGTCTGCTCCCAGCGGGTCAGAAACATTCACAACCCCTATCCCCAGTAAAAAGCTGGTATTTGTATAGTAGTTATCGGTAGTAATAGACAAACTTATCGGAATCTGCGAACCAGGCAATATTTGACTGTCTGCTGTTATCTGATACCTGTTACTATTATTATTACCACTGCTTCCAGGATAAATGGTGCCAAAACTGCCATAATTATCCACTATGGTAATTCTATCATCAGCGCAATCAATAGTAGCTGACACTCCATAAGCCGAAAGGTCTCCAATATTATCCAAAGTAATATACATCTCAGCAGTTTCACCCGGGTCCAGAATCGCGTTCCCGCCGATTACATTATTATGATTATAATCAAGCATTGGTCCACTGATTGACAGATTCATGGCATCTATCCAGCCACCTCCTTCAGCACTTATGTCCATACTGAATAGAATATCTACTCCACCGGGAGTTTCTGAGCCTATCGATACTATATAAGGTTCTAATGAAGTAACTGATTGACCTGCTGCAATATCTCCAAAATATACATTTGAATTTATCGCGGTGATAAATGGAGAAGTTGACCGCATATACATAGATACATCATTTTCAGTTTCTGTACCATAATTATGCATGTCTATCCATAATTCTACAGTTTCACCCGCATTACAGATTCCGTCATTATTTCCCTGTGAATTTCCATTGGAATCATCATCTATCACAATACTACCCGCTGTTACAAGGCTGGCTGTATTTACTATATCAATTGTAGACTGGTAAGGCAGGCAGTTATGACCTGTTACTGTTATTGTCACCTCCCCGTTTATCAGATTGGCAAGAGGTACAAATACACTGCCATCGGTGTTAGTATAACTTGAAACATACCGATTTGATTGTACAAGAGATACCCAGGCATTTTCAACACCGAGCCCTGATAGCAGACTCACATCAACTTCCAGATACTCCAAACCTCCATTGATCTCATCAGCATGATTAACTACAAGTTCATGAGGTGTATCTGTAAATATCTCCAAACCTGGATCTCCCATCAGGTTATTCCAGTGTGAAAATATATTTACGGCATTACTTGGGTTCTGAGGATAACACATGTAAAGATTTAATTTTCCTCTAACAAGTGCTCCTCCCATACTGTATATCCCATCCTGATATATTCCGGAATGAGTTCCCAGTGTGACACTGTTATTAAAGCAGGTATGAGTCCCGGATGTTGCTGTACCTATTGCTCCAATAGCTCCTTTAGGATTTGTGGCAGTCCCGGCTTTGGCAAAATATTCACTTCGACAATTAGTCCCCGAAAAACCTCCTGTTCCACAGGTCATTATTGTGGCAAATGGTAACATAAAACCGTTGGATAACGAATTGATATCATTGGTATCCCAGCCAGACATGCCAATATAACCACGGTAACACATCACACTCACTCCCGTGTTAATTCCGGCATTCATCAGTCCATCAAAATCCCCGCTATATATTTCATTAAATGTAAAGGAACTATTATCTTCCTGGATCATTTCCTTTACTGCCTTGCAGGTCACTATAGTGGATTGACCTGATGAAGATGGGTCACCCACCAGTAAAGCCCGGCGGAACCAGTTTGCGTTTCCGGTATAAGGATTTGATTCATAGTTTATAATCTTGGCAATTAATGTTTGCAGTTCTGATGTACTATTATAGGGTAATCTTCCCACCATCACGTCTGCCAGAATATCAGTTCCATCAAGCTGAGAATAAGGTTGATCACCTTCACCATTATAATATGACCAGGTCTCGAACCAGGTAGGTATATTATAGCTTCCTCCATGATCTCCCACCAGACACACATACTCTGGTGGATTCTCCCAGTTATCATAAGCACTCTGGATATAATTCTTTATTGATGTCGTGCTGGTTCCGGTTAAAGAAGTACTCGCAGCATGCACCTCAAAGCCTTTCTCTCGCTTCCAGTCAACCAGATAGCCCATATAATTCTCTACTGTTGTATTATTCGGATAAATGAATAGATAGCAAGGTACCTGATACTCTGGTCTCTGAATGATCTGTGTATAATTTAAAATAGTTGCTTTATAGATAGCTTCAAAACCTCTGGATAGTTTTCTTTCTCCCCGTACCGGCTCATTGCCACTGGTCAGTATGCGAACCTTCATTGATCTTACTACCCGTAATTCCCGCCTGGCAGGATTATACTGGAATGGTTGAATTGTCAAATTCACAACCGCAAAATCCCGCATCACTGCCAGTTCACCGACTACTGCCAGCTCGCCCGGATAATCCTGGTCTATTGCATAAAATTCCTGATCAATACTAAATTGCTCTCCCCCGCCTTCGCTCTCTAAGATTAATTCACCCTGAGGTTTTATCATCACATCTGTGATCACTTCTTCCCTCATCTCTGTTATTATCACCTCTACCTCAGCATCCCTCGGTACTGCTATTAAGCCAGAAAAAACAGGCAAGTCCGGCTTGCCGATTTCCAGTAACTCACCCGCTGCTGAATGACTCAGCACCTGCCACACTGTTCCATCAATGATTTCTTCATTTAGCTCATAGCCATTCAGGTTAAAATCAATTTCTGTTTCATTTTGCCCGGAACTCTCACATTCCAGTAATTTGGCTGCTGAATTGCCTGTTTCTATCCATGCTGCCGATAGAATCCCTACACATAGAATTAAAATGATAACGAAAAACTTTCTCACAAAACCTCCAGTTAATTAGGGGATATGCTCCGCATATCCCCCGTATTTTTTTCTTTATTTCAATAAAATCATTTTCCTGGTCTGAACACCCTCAGATGTCCGCATCAGACATATATAAGCTCCACTCGAACTTGCCTGACCTGCTGCATCACTTCCATCCCATACTATCTGATGGTAACCCGCATCCTGTCTCGTCCGGCAAAGCGTTTTCACATGCTGTCCCCTGATATTATAAATGCTTATCTCCACCTCTCCTGCTTCCGCTAATGAATATTCTATCGTCGTTTCCGGATTAAATGGATTGGGATAATTCCCTGATAATACGGATACTACCGGCGCTACTCCCCCATTATCTCCCAGTAGTATTGTTTCTTCATATTCATATCCATTCACTTTTAAGGTTAATTCCAGTTCTCCGCGATAAATTTTACCCTGCACCGGAATTCTCAAGCAAGTCACTTCCAGATTCATAGGCTCAAATCCTGCTAAAGCATAGCGATATATATCGCTGGCATTATTATAAGCAGATAATATCCCCTCAGATACCTCTGGTTCTCCTAACACAAAATCATGCGTCCGGCTCTTTACTTCCAGAGAATATACCTCTCCACGAGCATAAAACTCCAGACAACTGCCGGAATCATTATTTAATCTTACATCCACTGACCCATAAGGTGCGTTGTGCTCACGACCTGTTTCTACCGGAAATTCTTCTATTATGCCTACCACATACTGCAATATTATCCCCGAATCATAAGCTTCCACCACTCCATTTCCATCTACATCTGCTCTGGTTGATCTCCAGATTTCCCAGGGCAGTGGTGCTCCCTGCGGGTCTAAGCCAACAATATACTGCAAAACCAGAGAACTGTCGAATGAGTCAATTTCCCCATTATCATCGATATCTCCATATTCAATTATGCCCATATCTACAAATAGTTCCACTGGAATAGTTAATGAGTTCTCACTGCTGTTGATCATAATATCTGCTGTATAGATGCCACTCTCAAGACCGGCGGTATTGAAGTTTAACTCATGTACAATTTCCTCTCCCGGTGTCAGAGTTCCGCTTAAAATCTCCGTCATTAGCCAGTTAATCGGGTCTGTATTGCTCAAAATTTCTACGCTCCCGGTTATCTGGTGTGGCTCTGAGGCATAACCATCTCCGGTCAATTCCCAGCTCAATTCAATATCTCCGATGAATCCTGGCATTATGGTTACATTCACGGTAGCTGCTGCTGTTTCGCCATTATGAAGATTACCCCAACCTGAAGAATTCTCTCCATGCCAGTTGCAGCTTGCCCCATTGCCCGTCTCTCCCACAAATGCCAGGTCTTCACTACCCCCGATAAAATCCCCGGCACTATTCACTGTCACACCATCCGGGAAATCTATTACGATATCCTTGATCCATTCCCAGTCAGGGCTGTTATTAGCGCAGGTAAATGTCCAGTCAACTGTCTCACCCGCTGCAAAGCCACCCATATTGCAGGTTAATGTTGAACCAGCTATACTCCTGGTTCCCGTTGTCTCATCAATGAATATTGTATAATTTAAATTTCCCTCATAATTATTGTTTTTAAGAATCAGATCAAATACGTCTGTCTCATCTATGCCCATAACCAGGTCTATTTCATCACTTTCACAGATCAGACCTGACTCAGCTTCTATCATTTCACCAATGGTATAAGTCCATGTCTGGTCTCCAGATGTCGCTGTTATCGAAAAAATAACCGGTAAACCATTTAATGTCTCTTCACTGATACCGAAACTGAATATTTCTGCCAGCTCTATCATCTCCGTTGGGTCAATATTTACGACCATTTCACTGCCATCTAACACTGTGATCTCTTCATTGTCGCATGTAAAAATAAATTCTATATCTTCAGCAGAAGCTGTACCAATATTGATCACAGTTATACCTAACTCGGCAAATTCACCTGCTGTTAATACATCATCTCCTCCGGCTGATACAGAATAATTCACCATCTGTAAATGCGCTCCACCTGCTGAAACTAATTGAATCTCATCTACTTCAGTTATCTTGTTATAACCACTCACGGTCAAAGTCATCTCAGCGGGTTCCGCAGGCAGTTCGCCCAGAAATAGATAGGCATTTCCATCGGCTCCACTATACCCCTGTGAAATTATCTCTCCCTCAAACGTCAAACAGGCAAGTGCTCCTTCCATTCCAGTATCCACCACAAAAGTCTCTTGTCCCATTACGATTGTTGGTAAACTGCTTACATTTAATTCATCTGGCTGCATTGTCCGCACCTGTAATGATGGATCACCAAAAATATGCCACGTCTTTGCCATGGAAATATCATTGCTTTCATCTATCATATATGATACGCCATTGAACCATAATCCACCCAAAGTATTTAATGCATCATCACACATCAAATCTATTGATTCGTCCTGAGCATACATCGGTGGTGCCCAGCTTTGATTGATTGATGAAGCAAATATGGCAACTGCACCAGTGGGAGCACCTGCATTAGTTGCTCGCATCCAGGCTTCAGCAAAACAGGTTGTATTGGTGAAATTACCATTTACACAGGCTATGGATTGTATAAAAGGCAACATGTAATCATTGGTTAATGCATTTACATATGAGATATTAAATCCTGTAGATACCCATGAACTATTACTGCCGTGACCACAGTAATTGATGATCCCTCTGCCCTCATTGATAGCATTGGAAACCATGGAAGCATTACCGCCATTGGTGTCATATATCTCATCTACTTCCAGATAACCATAATCTAATAGATCATCCCGGATATATCCTATATGTACATAATCTGCTTCGCCATAATGTCCCTGTCCTGCTCCCTGGGATGAGGCTATGCCGATACCCCGCTGCATCCAGTCTCCATCTATCACATCACGCTCATAATATACACTTCGCTCTACCTGAGTCTCCACCTGGGCAGCAGTCTCCGCAGAAAACCTGCCGATAAATATCTCGGAATAGCAGTCATTACCTTCCAGATATGTATATTGAGGGTCTCCGCCAGCTCCATTATATGCCTTGGTTGCCACCTGGGCAGCGTCCCCCACTAATAATACCCACACCAGTCCGTCATCTGCTTCATATTCAGAAGTTATAAAATTCTGAATACTGGTGGAACTATTTCCGATACTGGACACATCCACAATAGTGGTGGCTATTCCCTTTTGATTCTTCCACTCTATAAAAGGCTGCATCTCATCCATAAAATCACTGTAACTGATGATCACCATCCTGCCTGCCTGCTCTTCTATCGTATCATAACGATCTAAACTGTAATTTATGAAATGACGCTTATAAAGTTCAGCAAATTCATGATTGATCGCTGCAGACTCACCGGTCTTGACATTATTACTACTCAATCCGGCTGAAGCTATCCTTAATTCCAGATGTGTATATACTCGTAATATGCCAGTAGCTCCATTATACTGAAATGGATTAATTTTTACTGATATCCCCCGATAGTCGCGAAAAATATAAGGATTACTCAGATCTGCCAGTTCTGCAGGAAAGTATTTATTCTCTGAATATACATCGCCAAAACTGTAATCTATATCTGCGGGATTGATCTCACGAGAAAGCAGTCCTTTGGATGGTGCCACATTCATCTCGAGCTCAATGTATTCGCTTGATAATATTTCCACTTCCATTGCTGAACTGCCGGGAATGATCACGTCACGATTTACTTGAGGTAATCCTGGTGCTCCTGCCTGCTGCCATACAGCTTCTCCGGGCAGTATCACTTGATTCCAGATTTCTCCAGCAATCTCTATATCGCTTTGCTCAAAACTGCCACAATTATATTCAAGAATTGTATTACCCACAGTAGCATCGATTATTGTCACACCATTGGGATTGTCACCAATACTTACAGTCTCCGCTCCTAAATAAAGCATTACTGTCATAATTATTAACGCCATTGTCAATTTCTTCATATATATCCTCCATTATTTTTTAATTCCTTCTCTTTCTACCTTATAATTATAATACTAAAGCAATTTTCATTCCCGAATCTTCCTTCTACTGATATTTCCTCTAATTTATTGCACCATATCACCTAAACATCTCGTTATCTCTAACTGATTATCCCCTTCTAAACCACTTCTACCCTAATACGTCTCACCACAACCAAAAAACGTCCCCTACTCCCTCTCCCTGCCCTCCGTAGCTTTTACGCGAAGGATAGTGGTAAAAAAAAACTTCTCACCTTTTTACTCTCTTATAATTTTCAATTTTTCATTTTCAATTTTCAATTACTCCATTTATATTACCTTAACAGCAAAAACCTACCAACCACTTTCTCCATACCCCTGCTCAATCTCACCAGATATATCCCACTGCTGCATAATGCCCGACTCCGGTCATTTCCATCCCAGGAAACTATTCCACAAGCGCCCTTGATCATCTCTCTTTTCAGCAGTTGTCCTTTAATGTTAAATATCTCAAAAATAACGTCATCATCGCCACGTCCAAAACTATATTGTATGCTTATTTCTGACCTGTCTCCCTCTATTCTGAAGGGATTAGGATATACAAGAAGCTGCCCTTCAGCTGAGATCAACTCAGCATCTTCACTCTCATTCTGATTATATGTATAAGCTCCCATATCCTTCCGGCTGCCGTCCACATCCTGATCATCAAGATCTGTTTCCCAATTCTCACCATCATTATCTGTATCTGGGTCTCCGCTGTCTATACACGGTGAATTTATCAGTAAATGCAGATTATCATTTCCCGCATCAACAAATAAAGGTGCACTGCTGATATTCCCTTCTCCTGCCAGTAATTCCTCCAGATCAGAATAACTAATATTGATCACTGAGTTTTCTTCCGCCACAATTGCATCTGCATCATTACCCCATACTATCAGGTTCACTGCACTCACTTCACTATTAGCAACCGCCAGTATTGCTGAACCATCATTACTGTAATTACCGTAGAACGTCAGATTCCTCAAGACAGGTTGCCCATTTGTGCAATAGACTGTTCCTCCATCCTCAGTCAGATAGTTGTTATAAAAACTCACGTATTCTATTATGGGAGCTCCTCCGTCGATATAAATACCGGCTCCTTCTTCTGCCATATTATAATGCATCACCATATCATGGATATATACAGGTCTGTCTCCAATATACAACCCTCTTCCGCCATTGCTGTGCGTAACCGTGAATCCCGCTAATTCCTGGTTTATATCCCCTGCTGATATCGTTATCACATCATCTCCATCACCATAAAGCACTGTCTGATCTATATAAACCCTGTTACCCGTTTCCAGATACATGCTCCCCACTCTAATCTCATTATCTCCCAGATCAATCTCTTCTGTATATGTCCCGGGTCGCACTATCACCATATAGCCATGTCCCGCTGCATCAATAGCTGCCTGAATTGTACAGTAATCATCAGGTACATACACGATTGCCCCACCTGCCGGATATACTATTATTGTGCAATGCCCCACGCAGGTATCCAATCCGTCATCAAGAGTAAATTCCCATACCTCTGAACCTGTATAATTCTCTGGTGCCGTTACCTCCAGCTCCATTCCATTTTGTTCTAACATAATTTCCTGCATCCCACTCACACTCAAGCTGTACTCATCACCATCTGCATCAAAGGAATAGTCGCCTATATCAACTGTCAACGATTCTCCGCTCTCAAATCCTAAGGAAGCCGGCAGATTCAAACTTGGTGGTGTGTTCACTATTATATAATCCTCCCGCGTGAAAACATCTTCCGTATCCCAGTTATATACCCGTAAACTTACGCTGTATAATCCGCTTTCCTCATAAATCCATTCCGGGTTTCGTACTTCCGAGTCTATCACGCCATCATTCTCAAAATCCCATTCATAACCGGTTGGATAACCACTGGAAGAATTGGTGAATTCCACTACAAAATCTGGCGTCACATGACATTCCTCTGCCTCGAAATCTGACTCTACAATATTTGTCCCTAATTCTATACAACACACCGCATTCATTGTCATTCCCGAATATTCACCATTCCACTCCATCGTATGCGTACTCCAGTCCCAGGTGTCATGCAGATAAATATCACTTGTGGCTGAATCATAGCCCACTCCCAGCATCGAATGACCTTCTGTTTCATTCGCTGTAAAAATTAATACAGGTCTCCCTGCATCTATCTCTGCCATGTAATCTATGAAAGTAAAATCACCTATTTCTCCTGTCTGAGCAGTATAGTAACTCACCGCATGATAATCTCGCGAACTTACAAAATTTGCCAAACCTGAACAGCCATCTCGCTCCCGAAATCCCGCCTCTCCTGATACTTCGCTTAATCTTGCCCCATCTGCCCGATAATAAAATATCGTCCCGCCATCTGGTGCACCAAGACTGTATTGACTCGTCCCCATATAATCTCCAGTGCAATCCGCCCAGTCATGAGGATCCCAGCCTCCGGTCATCCACGGGTCTTCACCTTCATATCCCGCGCTTACAAAATAATCATCTACATGACCCCGCACATTCAAACCATCATAGCCCTGATGGGTAGCTGATAGCGGACTTTCATTTAAACCCCAGCTCAAATTCGTACTTGGACACACTCCCCCATTCGTTGGCCCGGAATACATATTAGAATAACCATTCCGGTCAAAATGACCCATCATCATCGCTGCCGAAGTATTCGCGCAACCATAACACCAGTTAAAGGTAGGTACATCATCAATGATCACCACTTCCCGCCGCTGCTGCTCGCTAACCACATCTACTGCCGGCATCCGAAAATCTGCCGGGGGCTGGCAGGCATATATCACTTCCCAAATCTCATGCCCCTCTCTATCAAATAGCACCCTGTTCACCCAGCCCGGTACTTCACTACCTATTAAACTTATAGTTGCAAAAACTATCAGCACCAAAAGAATTACTATTCTCTTTTGCATTCGTCCTCCTTGATACGGATTAATTGACTTCGCTCAATAAATATCAGGGCTATTTTTACTCCCCTTTCTCAAACTCTTTCTGAAGCTCTTTGTAGGCTTCCGAAGCTTTAAATTCATTATATAATTTCTCTTCCCAACTAATTTTCTCTTCCTGTAATTTCACCTTTGATGGAGATACCATTTCCATCACCAGGTGCTGCTCTCCTTTCTTTCCCCAAAAATCAAGTCCTGTTACATGTAATCCATATAAATTATTCTCAGCTACCATTTTTGCCGCTGATTCTGCTCCAATTTTGTACTCTGATGACATAGCCTGCATTTTATAAACATTGATTGCACTCACTCCCGAGGCAAAGCATATCCAATAGGCAGAATTCAAACTCGAGGTACTACCATCCAATAATGCTATACTTTTATTAACTAAAATTTCTCCATTTTCCAAATCCTCTAACTGACACATATCCTTATATGGGCTGCCTCCTGGTTTATTAGCATAATATCTCACATTTTTAGACTTCGGGTCATATTCAGACTTGAAATTTAGTTTAGCTACATCCGAATTCAATCTCAAATTCCAGTCTATTACCCATAAATCCTCGCCCTGCGTTTCATGAGCATAATACTCCAATTCTAATTCACTCAAAAGTGTTATAGGTGCCCTGGTATCTAACATGGCTAATACTATTACTACACCTCCTGCCAAAACTGCATGATCCTCCACTTTTATTGATGATTCGGCTATAAGATCGGCTGTTAATCGCACAGTTAAAGAAACATTACCCATTTTCCCGGCTAAATCATCACTTTTAAATAACTTTGTCAGACTTTCACATTTCGTCATATTGCAAAATGACAACATCACTCTCGCTCTGTCAACTGCCTGCAAATAGGCGTCTATCTCGGAATCAATACCACTGTCCGAAATTCCTATTCCATAAACGTACCTCCCGTTCTGAGGTAATTCGTAAAACCACTCCGGCAGCTCCACTACCTTCTCAGCTGCCCAAAGTACCCCTGCCCCAAAAAGCATGATTATCACTAATAAACTAACCACCAATGATTTGCCTCTTAATCCAAAATCTTCAATACAGTTCATTATTCCTCCTGTCGTTTAATGTAATTGACTACACAATCACCTAATTTTCTTGTCAATAAATATCATAAAATTTACTAACACTACTCTACCCCTAATTAAAATAATTACTATACCCAAGTTAGATTTGCTCCGTTGAGTATTTCCAAGTGGGACGCAGATGATAAACACTTCTAACCGATTAAAGCAATTAATTTTGTATTATAAATTTTTGATGAAAGCTAGTTTTGCTCGCCAATAAATAATACGAAGTTGTTGTAAAATTATAATAAATTAGTAAAAAACTGGAACTGAAGGTCAAGTTCCCTGTGCCTCTATGGTGAAAAATCTTACATTATTAGAATAGTAAAATCTACTTAATATAAAATCTCATTACTTTATCTCTTTGATCATCAACAACTCTATTGTAGCACCAGAACTATGATTTACCAACTCGGTTTCAATGCGATTTTTATCTTTATTATATCGCAGATGATAAGCCATTCCATCAATAACTTTATCATCATCTTCCCCTTTAATGGCTAAATACATTTCTGAGACATTTTTTACACTCAGCATACTGAATGGGTCATCACGTAAAGAATTGTCTTCATAGGTTATTAGAGAAACATTAAATGCAGATACAAATCTTTCCAGCTCTAAAAGAGTAGGCACTGTATAATTATCATTCAACAAATTATTTACTTGAGGATCCTGCAAATTTTGATAATTAGTACCAAATAGATATCTGAGTGAAGTTACATAAGTAAAATCACCTTCATGAACTAATTTATAGTGATAATCAGTGGAATTGTCTGTTAATTTTATATAGTTCATCACTCCACTTGCTGAAGTAATATATTCAATCTTTGCCTGTGGCACCCAATGGACAAATAGCTGTACTGCAATCGATACATCCTGCATAGCTCCCTTAAGAGGATTTAACACTAATATTTTGAATGCAGTAATCTTAGGGTCAAAGATTATGGTCTCCTTATTATATTGAATATTATTTTCAGAGATAGTTTTATCTGTGATCCAATTTTTAGAGCTGTGTTCTGCTTTATATTTAACCGTACTGCTGCGGGAAGCCTGCAGCTTCTGATAAACTTCATCGTAATTTATAAAACTAATAGCTTCTTTTATTCCCTCGCTAATTGAACCCGAAAATTCAGTCGTATCAAAAGTCTTGG
>JAIPGP010000102.1 GCA_021735645.1 Candidatus Cloacimonadota bacterium | reverse complement strand
GACTATCTTCCTGTGATACCTGTACCCAGTAACCATAGCCGTCTGCCAGTACTGTAAGTGTATTGAATCCACTTCCCAAGTCTGGATCATAACTCTGAGTAATACTCTTCACCTTTGTAAGATATGTCAAATCAGCCAGCACTACTTCTACGGCATGATCTGTAAGCTGCACATTATAGCTCCACAGATTCCAGCCCGGTGCAAATACTCCTTCCTGAGTAATCTCACCACCTGGACTGCCAGGATACCAGACTGCTTCGTCACCTGTAAGAGCCTGAACATTATCATAACCCAGGATTACTTCTATATATTGCGTATCTGTTACTATATAAAGAACATCAGCATATTCCCATTCCGGGAAATTACCACATTCTACCATGATCAGATTATATTCTCCTAAAATTCCGCAACCTACTGAAGTATTTGTCAAAACATTTTCCATTAAAGTATCTGTTCCTAAATAAGCCTCAAAACTAACCGGGCTGCCCGTGTACTCAACAAATACAGGATGTGGAATACCTGCAAAGAGAGCAACTGAGAGCATTACGCTTAGTAATAGAAATATCATTTTCTTCATAATTTACTCCTTATCTTTATACTCACCATTTTCAGATTTACACTTTAATCTGGCCAGGTGAAATTTTGTAATGCTCCTATCATCATCACATCGCCAACCTCAATCGTAAGTTCACCATTTAGCCAATAGGTCCAGGTCTCCAGATAACTGGCAGTTGTCCAGCCCTGGTTAGCAGCATCCCATAAACTGATTGAGTTGCAGTTTGCTACTCCAATATCAGAGCCAACATCTTCCAAATCTGTCAATGAAGCCATGTTAAGTGGCAGGAATACCATATTCATATCAGTTGTTGCTGTGGTGATTAAATCAAATGTTGCCCAATCCTCTGGAAGGCTTCCTGTCAAATATACTGTTTTGTCGCTCATCACTTCCACCAGAACTGCCATGCCCGTGTCAATTTCAGGATCCTGATCCCATGAGCTTCCGGCATATGTGCAGGTAGTCCAGGCCTGATCTGCTGCACCCCATAATGTTATTGTTTCACCGCTGCTGATACCAATCGCAGTTCCCAATTCAGACACTGAGCTGACATTATAATCCAGGCACAAAGAGATAAAATTATAACCATGACCAGCATCCATTTTATTTAGGACATGGGTGAAATAACCTAATTCTGCAGCACCTTCGTTCCACTCTGTTCCATCAGTAACTGCCACTAATTTATAGAATTTATGTGCGTCAGTTGTGGCATCCACATAAGGACTGGTTTGAAAACCGTCATCTGTCCAACTACCTCCTGGATCTGAAGTATAGTATACTTTATAAGTCACCCCGACATCATTAAGTGCTGACCAGGTGATTGTAGCATCTGATCCATCATAAGCAAGTGCTGCAGTTGGTGAAGGATAAGCAAGTGTAGTCATTTCTGCATCTGTGTACCAGGGAATATAGTCCACTGCTCCAACGATAGAAGCTCCTGGTCCATCTGCACTGCCCCAGTAATTATATCTGGCATCAACAGTACCAGTTCCATTATTTGACAAAGTTCCAGTAATCCAGAAATCATTAATGACTACATTTGACGGGTCTATTTCTCTGGCGGTACCAGTGTCATTGACATCAATATCACCATCAATAATTGATACCTGGTTACCATAAATAAAAAGATCAGCAGCAATTATCACATCTTCTACATAAGTACCTGAGATTACATTAATAATATCATTATCAGCAGCAGGATCAAAACATATACTTGCTGCATTATTCTGGTCAATATATGCTCCATATATTGCTGTACCAATGAAAGTAAAATGATTATTACCCAGTCCCCAGTTCATTTCCATACAGTAAATGTCTGCATTTCTGGGTTGGAGGGGGTTAGTATCATTTCTTTCACTGCAATAGACGACTACAGTGTTTTCGGATGGAGAAGCTCCATAGAGATCGACCATTGCCTGTCCCCAGAAGCATGCCCATTCGTTATCGTTGTCACCCACAATTGTGTCAGCATTGTAAGCAGAAGGATCGAAAACACGGAAATTGTTTGCAGTAAATTCACTGACTGTTTCTGTATAGCAATATAAATATCCTTGCTGAGGAGCTAACCAGGGAGCCTGCAAGAAAATAAAACTATCGTCATATTTGGTAAGAACCGGATCGTATGCAGCGTACTCAATAGTATATCCAGAATCCCAACTATCAGTACTCAAAGTATAGGTAAAAACTAAACCACCATTCCAGGCATTATTTAAACAAGCCAAATAAAGCACATGGTTAGCTGGATTCGGATCAGTCTTATCAGCAAAGAGCCTAGCTGTACCAGAGGAAGAAGAAATAGTACTTTTATTAGCTACTGCAGTATTCCAGGCAGATTGATTCGAGGGATCACTCAAATGACAAGTATATGCACCCCATACGAAGTACAATTCATCATTATAAATTTCCATATCAACATGCTGTGCGTAAGTATTCCCCCCGAGAATGTCATCAAGTTTGTTCCATGTAGTTCCATCGTCATCAGACCAGAACATTTTGACATTTTTACCTGCAGCAACATTTGTTTCAGTACCGGCAATAAAAATCTTGTTGTCATAATATTCAATCCAGGCTTCACCCAGGGATGGGTTGGTCATGGCAGGAGCGGAATCATACATAAGCTGTACTTCTGAAGCAGATGCCAACCCTGAGATTGAAGTTGCTTTCTTGTAATAAATATGATAATCCTGATGGTCCGGATTTCCATCATTACCCCATGCTTGATCATATTCAGTTGAGCAAGTTGTAGATTTTCCAAAAACCAGCCAGTAGTAACCATTACAAAAGGCAATATCATTACCTCTTTCATACTCTGTATTATTAGTGAGCTTGTATGGTTTACTCACATCAATAGTGGCGGAGAATAAAAATCCCGCCATAATAACTAATAGTAACAAAACAAATAGTTTTCTCATCTTTCCTCCTTAACTATTTAACCAATAACATTTTTTTTGTTTGAGAATTTGAGGGTGATTCATATTGATAGAAATAAATACCAGAGCTTACATTTTTGCCTAGGTCATTAGTTCCATCCCATATAAACGATTGTAATTCACCAATTTGAGTTTCTGCGATATTTCCTGTAAAAATCGTCTTGATTTTTTGACCTTTTATATTGAAAATATATAGATTAACTTTCCCTACCTGATCAGGCACAAAACAGATCTTTGTATCTGGGTTAAAAGGATTAGGATAGTTATTATGTAGTCCGTAAACTATAGGAACTTCAGGTGATCCACCTTGTTCTTCTGCGGGGATCTGAATGCTGATAGGCCCATATTGCTCACTGCTGCCGGAAAAATCTACGTTTTCCAGCATATAGTAATAGGTGTGTTCTGGTTCAATTTCCACCTCATCAGCAAATGTATAACTCTGAGTCTCGGTAGTTGTCCCGGCACCTGTGATTAATTCTCCATTAACCTGCATGCTCTCTGCCATATTTTCAGTATTTGAGCGAAAGATATTCCAGCCGGCATTATCAATCTCACTTTGAGTTACCCATTGCAGTACCGGAGTTCCTCCCTGATAGACAGCCGTGAAAGATGACAGAGTTACCGGTAAAAAAGCACCACCCCAGTAATTTGTATCGTACTGGCTGACACCATCTGAACTCTCGATAGTCTGATTAACAGTTCCTTGAGATACGGCATCATCAAATGCTTCCCACATCAGGATATCATCCTCTGCCCAGGCAGTGTCAAATGACGCCAGGTTCACATAGCATAATCCTAAAGTTGAGCTGAGCTCTTTATACCCGCAGCCACTAGAGGTTTCAGTCAATACTTCTCCCGGTCTGCCATCGATATAGACATTAAAGTTAAAATCTTCCTCAGGGAAGGCGTCGCCGCTCATGCTTCTTACATATATCCCAACCAGTTTCGGGTCGTTTGCGCCAAATAAAAAGCTGCAAAGCAAGATAATAGCTATAATTAGTTTTGTTCTCATTTTTCCTCCTTATTGTGGCCAGGTTATATTATCAGTAGAGCGAACATGAATGATGAGAGGAACACCTGCCTTGATTACGCTGTCAAAGGCTTCTTCTGTTCCCAGGGGTCCATCATCATAAGTTAAAAAAGAATCCGTTGCATTGTCATACCAGGAAATTGTTCTGCCAAAAGCGGTCGGTTTGGGAGTGCCAAAAATATCGTCATAGAGATCAGCTGTGGTTGTGATACTGGTCTTATTCAAAGGTAAGAGTATGGCATTATAACCGGAAACACCGCTTTGATAGTTAAGCGTGTATTGATAAGGGTTGCTGTCGCTGTCAATCATACCGGTCGAATACCAAGTAGGTGCTCCGGTAGTATTGATCATCAGGATATCCCCTTTAGAAATAGTAGCAGTTGCTGCATTTCCATAAGTTACCCAGCTTTGGGTTGTTTTATTCCATTTCTTAACGGCATTGTTCGTGGCGATCGTGGCAATGTCGCCATATTCATCTGTGCCCGATATTCCATCATTATAGAGCTTCTTGATCTGAAGCTCATCCGCACCTAAAGGGTAACCAATCATGTTCCAACCGGAAACCAGTGAATACTTGCGAAATCCGAAAACTGTACACCAGTTAGAAGACTGACCGGAATTATTGGCTGCTTTCACCCGATAAAAGCGGTATTCATCGGCTGGCTGAGTGATAACTATATTTTTTTTATTTCCGCTTGTACCGATTGTTTCACTCACAGTTGTCCAGCCGCTGCTCGCATAGGCAGAGGTATTTGTTTCTATCGTGTAAACAGCTCCTGGCAGTTCCGCTTTTATCCACTCTAAGGTCATATCAGAACCATCCATGGTTACTGTCTGACCTTCCGGTACATCTGGAGTGGACTCAGTATAGGTGCCCTCTCCATCACCAAAAACAATCGAATGCGGTACATGATCAATATCAAATGTTACTTCATCGGTTGCCCTGTTACCTGTTGACCAGTTGAAATTGCTGGTGCCATTGGCATAATTATCGGTATTGATCCATTTCAAACCATCTTCACTGATAAATAAGTCTGGATCACTGCTGCTGTCCAGTGCTACATCAGTATTGTCCCAGTTAACTGATACATTAAAATTTCCCTCACCTGCTGTCAGGTCTTTCACATCGAAATAAAAACAGAGGTTAATTGCCTGTCCGCTAACCGGCAGGGTAGATGGAATTGCATTCATCAATCCCACCGTGATATCACCAGTTGTCCCGGCAGGGGATTGGATACTTACTGTGCAGTCAACTGCATTATCCCTGCCTGAATTAAATACATAATCTTCTGCTGCTGAAGTATTGGCAGCAATAGTCACAATTGTACTCACCAGTACTAAGGAATTGTTGTCCAGAAATTGCTGAGGTGTTGAATAGCCTAACTGCACAGTCATGAGCCCTTCCTCAATTGAATCAGTGTCTTTTACCCAGACATGCAGTTCATCTCCATATCCAGCTCCAGAAAGATAATTAGGAACTGAAATATCAAGCATCCCATGATCTTCTGTTGTTGTTATCACCCGATAAGTTTCAGCCGTCACTTCTGTTTCATCGTAAACGTGCTCTGCTGTCCTGTCATCATTTAGCCAGATTTCAAATTCGACGCCGACATCTGCAGGCACTGAACCATCCTCGTTATTCACTTCAATAACAACTCGATGATCAAGCTCAATAGCTGATAAATTGATCAACAACAATAAAAAAATAAACATAAAAAGTAAACTTTTCTTCATTTACAGCCTCCACCATTTAATTTAATTTTAATCTAAAATGATTTCTTTTCAAGTATTTGCTATTTGACGATATTCAATTTCCCGACAATACCCTAAATTAACCCTGCATAGTTACATTGATGCTGAATGATTGATTCTGATCTCTCCCAGCTAACTGATTCAACTGCTTGTAGAATATTAAATACTGTCAATAAATTTCTTTTTGAATTTTTATTCAATATAGTCCATACTGTCTATAATGTCCATATTGTTCATTAAGTCCATGAGAAATTAAGTAGTTATAGACCAGTAAAAAAGAGGAATAAGAGAGAGTAGCTTAAAGATGAATGAAACGCTTATAAAGAAAAAAAGCTTATTTTTCGATGAGCACCAGGAGAAGATCGTTCAGGTTTGTACCTGTAATGCCGGTATCGATGGTGGCATCAATTTTGCTGAGAGCGGTAGAGCTGTCATTATTACTGAGAGCTGTTTCAGGAGAAGTACCTGTGGAAAGCAGGCGGTCATAACTATTGGTATCCACAATAGCTCCGGCGAACTGGCTGTTTCCATCTTTTCCATCCGAGGCAATAGTGGCAACAGTGACATTTTTCAGGTTGCGAATGGCAATAGCAGCCGCCAGAGCGAGTTCCTGATTGCGTCCGCCTTTTCCTTTCCCAGCGACTTTCACGGTAGTTTCTCCGCCGCAGATCGCGATGCAGGGCAGGTTAATACGGCTTTTGGGGCTGCGGGCGTTTTTAACGATATCGGGGATAATTCGGGCGTAAGTTTTTGCTTCGCCTTGCATTTCAGTAGTGATCAGCCAGGGTATATAGCCTTTCTCCATAATTATTTCTGCCGTTATCTGGCAGAAAAGTTCATTATTGGCAATAATTCTCTGCACGACGTTTCTGAGTTTGACCGGAGTCTCAGGTTTGATGGCTTTAATTATCTGGGGTTCAACCTCAATCCGGAATTGGTCGAGTATATTCAACGCTGCCTGAGAAGTGGTATTATCCGGTGCAGCCAGACCGGAGCCTATAGTATCTGCTCTATCACCAGCCACATCTGAGAGCAGAAAGCTAAAGATATTGGCGGGTGCAACTAATTCTGCCAGTTGTCCACCTTTGATCAGGGAAAGATGTTTTCGCACTGTGTTTAGTTCTATAACGTCAGCACCTGCCAGTTGCAATTGTCTGGTGATATTGATAATATCAAATATAGAGACGTCGGGGCGGGGGATTTCCACCAGAGCGGAAGCACCACCGGAGATGAGCAGCAGCAACTGATCTTTGCGTTTCAGTTGTTTTGCCAGAGCAGCCAGAGCTTGTCCTGCCAGGAGCGAATTATCGTCAGGATAGGGGTGACCGGCTTCATAAATTGTGAAGTTATGCACAGGATTGGCGTACCCGTAAGGAGCGATGATGAGACCATTAATTATTTTTTCACCCAGGTGATCATGAGCAGCTTTTGCCATGGCAGAGGCTGCTTTGCCGATAGCCACAAGGTGGAATTCACCGGTCAGAAATTCTTTTTCCAGTGCCAGGCTCAAAAGCCTGTCTGCCTTGACTTTTGCCAGGCTTTCTTCAATAATCTTTCTTAATAAATCATGCATGATATTATTTAAATAAACTCAACAATCCTGTCAAGAGAAGTAGAATCAGCACGAGTCGTCCAAACTTTTCCGGTTTGATCTTACGGGCAAAGAAAGTACCGGCAGCAACTCCTGCGATCAAGGCAGGAGCCCAGTTCAAGCTGTAGTGCAGAACTTCTTTGGTAAGCAATCCATTCAGGTAGTAAACCGGGATAGTGAACAGGTTTAGCAGGAAGAAGTAACCTGAGAGATTTGCCCTGAATTCGTCTTTACTTACGCCTTTATTACTCAGAAAGAGGATGATAGGCGGACCGCTGATGCCCACACTGCCGGAAAGAATCCCGCTAAAGAAGCCAATGATGAGCTGAGAAGTTTTCTCACGTTTCATTTTCCAGCGTTTCCCGCTGAGCAGAATTAAAGAGAGGACAACCACGAAGACGCCGATTCCTTTGCGCAGAGAATGGTCATCGAGAATCAGCAGCAGATAAGTACCAAGTGGGAGTCCCAGCACAGCTCCGCAGAGCAATATCCAGATATATTTGATAGAGAAAGATTTCCAGCAGGATGCGATAACGGTGAGATTGATGATAATAGAATAAAACAGAAGCATGGGGACAACTACCTTGGGCGGTAAATATATCGAAAGGAGAGGTAAAGAGAGAATAGAAAAGCCAAAACTGGACAGCCCCTGCAAAAAAGCAGAGGCTGCGATAATTATAGTACCCAGAGCGAAGAGACTATTCGTCAATATCCTCTTGCTCCATATAGAATTCTGATGCTTTCTTAAATTCGTCTTCTTCGAGATTAATTAAAGTCATTTCGCCATCTTCTTTTTCCGTGTAAGAATAGATATAGGCATCCTCTTCATCTTCCGGCAATAGAACAATGTATTTCTTCCCGTCCATTTCGAATTCGTCGATGATGGCACATTCCACTTGTTCACCATCAAAATCAAGAGTCAAAAAATATTCTTCGTCGTCGTCATCATCTTCCTCGACTTCTTCCAATTCTTCTTCAACTACTTTTTCATCATCTAAATTTTCGTCCAATTCTTCATTCACGATTTTCTTTTTCTCGTCACTCATAATAACCTCCTGTGCTGTTATTTTAACAGCAGGCATTTTTTTGTTGCTACCACTTTACTGTCTAATTCAAGCTGATAAAAATATACCCCTGCAGCTAAGGGTAATCCTTCTGGTGACATTCCGTCCCAGTGGAAGCTGTAATTTCCCACCCCCTTATTTTCGTCAATCAAAAGACGTATCATTTGTCCACGCAAGTTATAAATCGCCAGTTTCACGTGACCTGAAAGGGAAAGATTATAAGCAAAATTTGTACCTGATGATCGGGTATTTGAGTCTCCAAATGGATTGGGATAATTATTTTTTAGAACTGCTGCGGCTGGAATATTATTTTCATCTACAGCCAGATTGGGGATTTCCAGATAAATTGGTATGGACAGCTTCTGGTTATATTCAGTAACTATTGTCAGGTATGCCAGATATTCGCCATAGGGCATGCCGGCAGTATCAATAGTGAGTGGCAGGCTGGTTGTTTCCTGCGGGTTTATTATACCCGAGTAATTCTCAAGTGTCAGCCAGTTGACCGGTACATCTATAATGCTGAATTCGCCGTCCATTTCAGAGATCATCAATTCTTCACCATAGGCGATTATTCTCACTTTGGCATTATTAGTAGGAGGAATATTGACTATGAATTCGTAAGAACCGGTATTAGGAGTGTCATTTACCAGAGTTTCCCAGTAAAAACCGCCAGTGGTGCTATAATCAATATCAACGCTGCTCACGTTGCCGGCAAAATCCCAGCGTATTTCTTCTAAAGCTCCATATTCCATGACGCTGCTATCAGTAGGATAGGTTATAGTTAAGCCGCGAATGGCAAAGACGTTATCTGAGTTATCATATTCATTGCTGCTTGAGTCTTTGACTCTGATCTTGCCGGTTTCTGTCAGTTCGGAAGGAACAGTCCATTCCAGTTCACCCACATTGGGCAGATCGGTAGCCAGCATATCATAATTAACAAAGTTATTATTAGTATAAAACACGTCCACGTTAGAGATATCGCCATAAGACGACCAGCGGATAGTATCTGTGATACCATAGGTGAGTTCTTCACCGCCATTGGGATATTCCACCCAGATATAGGTTTCGGAAGAAGGCATCAAAGTAAGAGTGCCGGTGACTGTGTGCGGGTCTGAGCCTAAGCCGTCACCATCAAGTCGCCAGTTTATGGGCACTGGAGCAGAGATAGAGGGGTCAACGATAAAATATACATGAAATGTCTGAGGTGTATTGCCATAATAGCTATTGCCATTGCCATATCCCCAGGTAACTGTAGCTCCGCTGCCGGTTTGTCCATTATAGTTCATAGGCCCAATATCGGTAGCAGAGGTAACTTCCACATAATCAGGGAAATCCACTTCTACACCAGCTACCGGTTCACCATCTATATCATCATGTATCATAAAGGCATACAGGTTCATTTCATGTCCGGTATAATAGGTCTGGTTCACCGGATTCACAGAATCTCCTGAAATGTCTCTATCCGGCAGTTCAATATTTTCGCGGGTAGGGAAGTGAGAGATTGTGAGGTCGTATTCCACCGGGAATAGTTCACTGATATTGAAAATATCGATGTCGAATTCTTCAATTTCATCGGGTTGCATATTAAAGTGCAGCTCAGCAGTATCAGTTGATAATCTGGGAGCAGTGATACCTTCATTGATGGTAAATAATATAGCAGTACCTGCACTTACGGGGTGCATGGTTTCCGGATAAATATTGGCAAAACTGAGTAATAATCCTTCTGTCTGAGCATAGTTTTCAATCCCGATTGTGGCAAATTGATCCTGCTGATCCACATTATGAATTTCCTGATACTGGAATTTGATCTCACCATCTCCGGTTGCCGTGGGATAATATAGCGGATCGTATAAAATCACCTGAAAGGTTTGATCCTGATGCTGATAATCATCTCTGAATTCAAACCATTCAAAGTAGATACAGTGATCGAATTCATTATACCAGGAATAAATCTCACCATCAGTAAGATAATCCCAGAAAGGAGCTATCATTGCCGGAACGCCTACACCAGAGGGAATTGTCCGGTTCCGGAAAAATACATATTCTTCTTCGCCCATCGCCAGCCAGCCGCTGCTGGATACCGTGATTTCATTATAGAATTGACCATAGTAGCAGAACTCAAACGGCAAAGGGATGCAGGTGGAAAAGCCGTCAGAAGTTACATGACTTGCCGGTATCAGGTTACCGTTTCCGCCCAGGTTAGGATTAATTTCCATCCAGTCATAGACAGGAGGAGTAAAATTGCCGCTATCGCTGTTTTCTATGGCGAAATAACCATAATTAGAATAAGTGGGACTGCTGATCCCAACTATACCGGCTTCCAGAGTGAAATTAGTTTCCCACACCTGGTTTCCGCCTTGGATTATGGTAAGATTAAAGTCTATTGGTTCTCCGTCTATCAGGTCATTATCCAGGGTGAACCCGAATACTCCGTTGCCTGTCTCTGTCTCGCCAGGGCTGATATCGGGAAAGGTGCAGTCGCTGCTAATTATTTCACATTTCCCATCCAGATTTGCCAGAACTGCTGTAAATGCTTCACTATTCGATCTGCCACTGTTGTATAATTCCAGTTCCAGGTCGTTTGCTTCCCCGATCAGCAGACAGTTCTCGGTATTCATCACTGTTCTGCCGGCATATTGCAGATCCGCTGATGCTACGTCGCAAGATATATTATGCTCTCCCAAAACGCCATTATTGATTTTTAATAAGAGCAGAGCGCTTTCATTTTCCCGCCAGATATCTGAAAATTCCAGATCATATTCCAATTCCACTACTGCACCGATACCCATTGTCTCAATGGTCTGAATGCCGGTTTCCACTGTTACCAGTTCATCTGCCGAAATCAATTCCACTTCCAGCCCGGAAAGTTCACCCGGCGTCAGATTCACCAGTCCTATTGTGAGTTCCGTTGTCCCCCCGCTGACGGGAGATAGAATATAATCATAAGATACTAATCCCACTATCTGTTCTTCTGTGGAGATAGACACTGCCTGAGAAAATGGCACATACCCATATTTAGAAAGTGTTACTTCAAATGCCGTCAATCCATCGGGTATAGTCACGGCTGCCCAGCCGTCCATATTAGTCTCAGAAACTTCATAAAGCACTTCACCACTGGTCAATGCCACAGTATGTCCTGCCAGGTCATCGCCTTCCAGATTTACTTCATAAGAGCTGCTGCCTAAGGGCAGACTTTCAGCCATTTGCACATTATAATGCTTAGGTGTATCAGTCCAGACTTTCAGTCCGGGGTCTCCCAGTAAATTATAGACATAAAAATAAAACATATCGCTGTCCCAGGCATCATTTACGCCATCCATTTGATGGCAGCCCGGATAATTATTATACAATTCCATTTTGCCTCGCAGCATGATGGGTGCGCAGGCGGATATGCCTTCCTGAGTGATACCCTGATAAATCCCCATATCATTACAGTTATTAAAGGGTGTTTTTGTATCATGCTCACTGGGACCTATAAATCCTATAGCTCCCTTGGGATTGGATGAGCTGCCTGCAGCCAGCCACTGTTCGCCAAAGCAGGTATCATAATTACCATAGGCAAAATTACCACCGCCACAAACAATACTGGTGACAAGTGGCAGCATAGAGCTATTTGATAACTGGTCAATATCCCAGAGTGTGAACATGTGATCATAGCCGCCAGACCAGTAAACAGGACTGCCTGCTCCGCGGTAATTGACAAAGCTGTAACCCGTATTGATCAGGTTAGTGAGATTTGTGATACCTGTCTGAAAGGGGCAGATAAAAGTGTCCACTTCTGTATAGGTGAAATCCAGCAGTTTATCACGAATAGCCATCACGGTTTCACGCTGACTGTACATCTGGTATGATCCACCGTAATCCATTACAAAAGTGAGCATCAGTGCCCGGCGGATCCAGTCGCTTGTTTCCAGGGGTTCTCTTTCATAATTAATCACTTTACTCACAATAGTCTGCAATTGACTCACAGACTGCACTGAGAATCTGCCGATCTGGATGTCCGGAAAATAGTCTACACCTTCCAGCAGGGTATAGGGGTGATCAGTCACGCAGTAAGGTTCCAGATAGCCGGCAATATACCAGGAAGGGATAATGATGTTTCCAGTCACGTCACCTACCAGGATCACGTATTCCGGTGGCGTTTCCCAGGTTTCATAAGCGTTTTGTATATAATCCTTGATATCATCAGTAGTGTCACCGGTCTCGTCTAAAGTGGCAATTGTAGTTTCGAATCCCAGCCGGCGTTTCCATTCTGCCAGATATTCCAGAGTGTTGATCACGGAAGTATTATCAGGACAGATTATCAGATATGAACCTTTTTCTTCGCCTCTATCACTGCTGTATCCGTAAATAGAATCAGCCAGCTCAGAAAAACTGCTGCCGGAAGTGGCACCGCTGCTGGATTTGGCATTGCCAGACCGCGTATTATCTACTTGCAGTATCAGGTCAAAATTTGTAATGATGCGGATTTTATTTTCTGCTGCGTTGTATTGCATGGCACTTAGTGATACCTGACCAAACCGTATCTGACGCATGATAATCGGGTCGCCGATCGTTACCAGGTTTTCCGGATACCAGTCAGAAGAATCAGTATTGCGATCCTGCTCACCAATCCCGTGCCAGGCAAGCGGATGCTCCAGTTTTAGCTCTTCTGTCTCATAATTAAATTCACTGATTACCCAGTTGCCTGTATTAGGCAGAACCAGCATCTTAGTGAAATGCGGGATCATAGCCCTGCCGGGCTCGCCGCCATCCTGACAATCCTGCAACTGCACCTGATTATATATCTCACCATCAATTTCCTGCACTGTAATTGTATCTAACTCAAAACTGCCATTAATAGTGACTCTGTCTCCCGCAAAATCTATCCCCACCTCGCCCATCAATGCGATGGCTGTTATCAGCCACATCAGCAATAATACTTTTTTCATATTCCAGTCCCGTTCTTTTTTTTAACTATTTGAACTTTTTTACTACTCCATCACTGTCAATCTTTTTCACGATAGAGGGAGTGAAAAGACTACATGACTACGGGACTGAAAGACTGTTAGACGGAGGGGAAGAGGGAATGAGGGAATGAGGGATTGAGGGATTGAGGGAACGAGGGGGTGACTTAAAGACGAAGAGGGGAGGGGGGTAATTGAAAATTGAAAATGTAAAATTGAAGATGGGAAGATGTGACTGCTGGAAAATGGGACTGTTTGAGTTCGGGAATCGTTAGTTGTTAGTGGTTAGTAGTTAGCTGAAAGTTGTTCTCCCTGGCTGAAGCTTTGGAGGGTCTTTGATTGGCAGGTAAAAATTAGGGGTAGGGTGGTGTATTTTTGAAAAAGGGCAAAAATGTAAGTTTTGGTTGTAATTGATATTATTGCAGGGAGTTATGACCTTACATTTTCCTTACATTTCCTTACATTCCTTACATTTTACTATCTATAATAGCCTGGA
>JAIPGP010000101.1 GCA_021735645.1 Candidatus Cloacimonadota bacterium | reverse complement strand
CCTTATTAACTATAGTATTAAGCTCTTCTCTTTCTTCTTCTGTTAATGTAACTTTATACTTTATCATAATCACCTCACTTTTTTATGAGACAATTATAATTTCGCCTTACGTCATGTCAAGCTTGACGTGACACTAGTTCGTTTTGTTAGTCTTGTTCGCTGCCAAAAAAATCTTCACCTTACATTAGTTCGCTCTTGTTCGGTTTGGCTTGATGAGACGTAATCTATGAAGCATATTCGCGGCTAAATTACATTACTCTGCGACCTCACTGTCTGATATAAAATAACTCCTTTCATTAGCACTCCAATTTCTTCTAACTGAGTGCCATTTTGTATGTACCAGTTTAAAGTGCCAGCCTTGTACCAGTTTTGAGTGGCATCGACAACATTACATTTTCCGTGTGTTCAGTGTGTTCCGTGGTTAAATATCTCTTACATTAAAAGTTAGTTTTGTTCGCTGCTTAAAAATATTATCTTCCTCTGCGCCCTCTGTGCCTCTGTGGTGAAACAATCTTACATTACATTAGCTGTACTCAGCGTCCGTGTTCATCGGTGTGATCTGTGGCTGATAATATTATCTGTAATATGCAGAGCGTTCTGTCTGAACAGATATATTTTTATTTCTGTAACTATACTTAGATCATCAATTCACCTCCCTTTTGCTTCATTGAGCACATTATCGCCTGTTATCTAATAATTTAGAGATGTCATTCACCTCTTGCACCACTCCCTGTACCCTCCCTGTGGCTTCCCTGTGGCTTTTCAATAATTAATTTACAATTATAGCCCCGCATCAATACCACTGTTCCACTTATTCTAATCTGTTTTATACCATCCGTTCATTGCCATCTGTGTCCTCTTCGTCCACTACGTCCGCTGCGTCCGCTAAGTCCACTCCACCAGCCAATTTACGACCAGGCAGCAAATAAACATTGACAATCAGAGCTATTACCTCAGGAATTGCTGGAAAAATTTTATATGAGAGGCAAAAAGTGTTTCATTTAGAAGAAAAGCATTTGGATGTGGTGAAGGAGATAGCGGTTCGTAACCGGACTAAGCAGAGATGCGACCGGTGTTACGATCGCGGATATATTGGTGTATCACAAGAAAACCTGCTTGTTTTATGCCCGAAATGTGTTGATATGGAAAAAGCTCAGGCAGAATGGAAAGATTACGTCAGTCAGCATGAAGACCTGATGGAACATTTTGCCGATTTGTTTAAAGAAGAAGAAACAGGAGATAAATAGATGTATAAGACTTTTGATCCCAAAGAGAAAGTAACTGACCTGGAAAAGCGACTGCAGGCCTACTGGAGTAAAACCGGTATGGCAAGGCGCAGTGAAGAATTCCGGGAAGGTAAAGATAAATTCGTGTTTTTTGAAGGACCGCCCACTGCTAATGGCAAACCGGGAATACACCACGTGATGGCGAGGACACTCAAAGATACAGTCTGCCGCTATAAAACCATGAAAGGCTACCAGGTGAAACGCAAAGCCGGCTGGGATACGCATGGATTGCCCGTAGAAATTGAAGTAGAAAAATACCTCGGACTGAAAGATAAAAATGATATTGTGGATTACGGAGTTCTGGAATTCAACCAGAAATGCCGGGAATCCGTGTTCAGTTATGAGAACAAATGGCGTGAAATGACCCGGGAAATGGGCTACTGGATAGACCTTGATAATCCCTATATCACACTCACAAATGACTACATAGAAACAGTCTGGTGGATATTGAATCAGTTCTTTAATAAAGGGCTCATCTATCAGGGACATAAGATTGTGCCCTACTGCCCTAAGTGCGGAACACCACTTTCCAGTCATGAAGTTGCTCAGGGCTATCAGGAAACTGAAGACCCCTCAGTCTTTATCAAGTTCAAGAAAAAGAATGAGGAAAATACCTGGTTTCTTGCCTGGACTACTACGCCATGGACACTTATCAGCAATGTGGCATTAGCTGTAAATCCGGCAGAAACCTACGTGAAAGTTGCTCATCATGATGAATTTCTTATATTGGCAAAAGCGCGATTAGAAGTTCTGGATGGTGACTATGAAATAATCGCTGAATATAAAGGCTTTGAGCTGGAATATCAGGAATATGAGCAGATGTTTCCTTATGTGAAACCCCATAAAAAAGGTTTCTATATTGGTCTGGCAGATTATGTGACCATGAGCGATGGTACCGGCATAGTGCACACTGCCCCTGCTTTTGGGGCTGAGGATTATGACCTGGGTCAGAAATATGACCTGCCCATCATCCAGCCGGTTGATGAAGCCGGTAAATTTGAGGCTGTGATCACTGACTGGGCAGGCGAATTTGTGAAAGATGCTGATAAATCTATTATCAGAAACATGAATGAAAGAGGAATATTATATAAACGCACTCAGATCAAGCATACCTACCCCTTCTGCTGGCGCTGTAACAGTCCGCTCATCTATTATGCCCGTGATAGCTGGTATATCCGCACCAGTGAATATAAAGAACAAATGCTGGAAAATAATAAAAAGATCAACTGGTACCCGTCATTTGTGGGCGAAAAACGCTTTGGTGAATGGCTGGAAAATAACGTGGACTGGGCTATTAGTCGTAACAGGTTCTGGGGAACTCCTCTGAATATCTGGGTCTGCCCGGATTGCGGCAAACTGGAAAGCATAGGTTCAATAGCTGAACTGCGAGAAAAAGGCATACTCAAGGACGGCAAACCTGTACCCGAAGATATCGAACTGCACAGACCGCACGTTGATCACATCGTGCTCAAATGCCCGGATTGCGGCAAGCTTATGCAGCGTACGCCGGAAGTTATCGACTGCTGGTTTGATAGTGGTTCCATGCCTTTTGCCCAGTGGCATTATCCTTTTGAGAATGCCGAAAATTTCGATCCTGATCTATTCCCGGCAGATTTCATCTCCGAGGGTATTGACCAGACCCGGGGCTGGTTCTATTCCATGCTGGCAATCTCGACTATGCTCACAGGCAAGTCGTCTTATAAAACCGTACTGGTAAATGATCTCATCTTAGATAAAAACGGCGTGAAAATGTCCAAAACCAAGGAAAATTCAGTTAATCCCCATGAAATGATCGATCAGTATGGTGCTGATGCAGTACGCTGGTATCTGCTGGCAGTCAGTCCACCCTGGATTCCCACTAAATTCGACGAAAAAGGCGTGGCTGAAATCCTGAATAAATTCTTCGGTACGCTTAAAAATGTATACTCTTTCTATGTCACTTACGCTAATATCGATAGTTTTAATGCCCTCGATCACAAGAATCCGGCAGAGAAAGACGCAGAAATAGACCGCTGGATAATCTCCAGAATGCATAACCTGATCAGCGAAGTGAACAGTAACACTGATAAATATGAGCTTACCCGCAGCGTACGGGCTATCCAGAATTTTGTCAGCGATGACCTTAGTAACTGGTATGTTCGCCGCAGCCGCAGACGTTATTGGGCAATGACGCTTACAGATGATAAAAAAGCGGCATATCTCACGCTCTGGGAGGTGCTCTGCACCGTGAGCAGACTGGTAGCACCTTTTGCACCATTTCTGGCAGAAGAAATATATCATAATTTGACGGGCGAAGATAGTGTGCATCTGGCAGATTTCCCCGTCAGCAATCCCGCTTTGATCGATAACTCCCTGGAACGAGAAATGAAAACAGTGATCAATCTGGTATCGCTGGGCAGAGCAGCTCGTAATAGCTGCCAGATAAAGGTTCGCCAGCCTCTGGCTACCATGTATATTCCGCGATTCTGCCAGGAACTGGTTTTGCGGAACGAGTGGCTGGTAAAAGAAGAGATCAATGTGAAAACTATCGAATACACTGATGAAGCAGGATTCGTAGATTATGAGATCAAAGTGAATTTCAAGAAAATGGGACCTCGCTTTGGCAAAAATGTAAAGAAGATATCTGCCACTCTGGAAAAGTGCGAGATGAATTCTATCGCAGCCAGTCTCAGCAGCGATAAGCTTTATAAACTGGAGCTGGATGGTAATGTGTTTGAGTTGCTTCCGGAAGACCTGATCATTTCTATCAAAGATAAAGAAGGTCTCACGTTTGCTTCCGAAAATGATCTTTTCGTGGCGCTTGATACTCATCTTACGCCAGAATTGATAACCGAAGGACTTGCCCGGGAACTGGTAAATAAAATCCAGTACTCCCGTAAAGAGAACGGCTTTGAAATCATGGATAGAATTAATATCGCCTATGCCGGGGATGAGGAAATCACAGCAGTTTTCACTAAATATGCCCAGTACATCAAAGCAGAAACACTCACTGATGAAATTATCAGTGTGCCGGATAATGCCGAGTTAACCAGCTTTGTGGTCAATAACCGCGAAGTCCGTATGAAAATATCAAAAAATATAGATTAAGGAGCTGAAAATGGCAAAAATCAAAGCTTTCCGGGGAGTGAGACCAACTATTGAGAAGTTTGGTGAAGTAGTATCCCCGCCTTATGATGTCCTGAATTCCGCTGAAGCACGTAAGCAGGTTACAGGCAAACCCTATAGCTTTTTGCATGTGGTGAAACCCGAAGTTGATCTTTCTCCGGAAATCGACCTGTATGATGAGAAAGTATATCAAAAAGGACGCGAAAACCTTTATAACCTGATCAAGAATGGCATCCTTATCCAGGATGATAAACCTTGCTACTATCTCTATCGCTTGATCATGGGCAGAGTAAATCAGATTGGTCTGGTGGCAGCTGCTTCTATAGAAGATTACGAAAATGATATTATCAAAAAACATGAGCATACCAGAGCGGATAAAGAAGCTGACCGCATTAAGCATGTGGATACTCTAAATGCCAATACAGGACCAGTGTTTCTCACCTATCCGCCCCGCCAGGATATGAATGACCTGGTGGCAGAACTCACCAAAGCTGCTCCACTTTATGATTATGAAACAGAAGATGAAATCAAGCACATAATCTGGAAAATCGATGCAGAAGATGTTGTAGCAAAGATCACGGCGATTTTTGCTGATATAAAATATCTCTATGTGGCTGATGGTCATCACCGCTCAGCATCAGGTACCAAAGTGGGACAACAGAGAAGAGCGGCGAATCCAAACCATACCGGAGATGAGGAATATAACTACTTTTTGAGCGTTATATTCCCTTCAAACCAACTCTATATCATGGATTATAACCGGATAGTAAAAGACCTTAACGGCTTGTCAATAGCAGAATTCAGGCAAAAAGTTGAAGAAAACTTCGTCGTGGAAAAACAGGTTAAGGAATACGATCCGGAAGGACAGCATCATTTTGGTATGTACATCGATGGCACCTGGTATAAGCTCACTGCCAGACACCTCAGCTTCCCCGAAGAAGACCTTGTTCTCAGCCTGGATGTGGCAATTCTGCAGAATAACCTGCTTGCGCCCATATTAGGTATTGGCGACCCCCGTTCTGATAAGAGAATTGATTTTGTGGGCGGTATTCGCGGTCTTAAAGAATTATCAAGTCGCGTTGATAACGGCGAAGCAGTAGCTTTTTCCATGTACCCCACTTCAATCAATCAGCTTATGTCAATCGCAGATGCCGGTGAGGTTATGCCTCCTAAATCTACCTGGTTTGAGCCTAAGCTCCGTTCCGGCGTGGTTGTTCATCTGCTTGATTAGTTTTGCGAAAATTAATCTTGTTTAAATAAATAAACCTGCCGGTGAACCGGCAGGTTTATTTTATCAGGAAGTATTATGAAATATTATTATCTGGAAAGTCTTGGCTGCCCCAAAAACCTGGTCGATAGTGAGGTTTTTGCAGGTATCATCGAACAAAGCGGCTATCAATCTACCACTGATCCCTCTCTCGCAGAGGTGATCATCGTTAATACCTGTGGTTTTATACTGGATGCCAAACAGGAAGCTATTGATACTATTTTAACTCTGGCAGAAAATAAAACAACTGGTGTATGCCGGCACTTGATAGCAACCGGCTGCCTGGTGAAACGCTATTTTGATGATATCCAGCGGGATATTCCTGAAATAGACCACCTGATAAACCTGAAGGATTTCCCCAGCTTCGCCCAGATATTTAAGGCATCTCTGCCCTGGCAGCGCCGCCAACTCACGCCCCAGCATTTTGCTTATCTCCGCATCAGCGACGGCTGTAATAATCACTGCTCTTATTGTGCAATTCCTGCTATCAGGGGTGTCCTGATCAGTGACCCGATCTCTGAGCTGATCCAAAAAGCTCGCAGTTATGCTGCTGGTGGAGTGAAGGAACTCATAGTTACCGCTCAGGATACTACTCAATACGGCTTCGACCGGGATGGAAAATCTCACTTGATTGAATTATTAATAGAACTTGAAAAAATAGCTGAACTGGAATGGATACGGCTATTATACCTGCATCCGGCTCATCTCAGTGATGAATTAATAGACTATATTTGCACCAGTAAAAAAGTCTGCCATTATTTTGAAGTCCCTGTTCAGCATGCTGCCGATCATTTGCTGCTGGATATGAACCGGAAAATTGACCAGCAGCGCATACGGCAGATTATCTCCCGCATCAGAAGAAACGATCCGCAGGCAGCTATTCGAACCACCTTCATTGTAGGGCATCCGGGCGAAACGGAGCAGGACTACGAAGAGCTGATGAGTTTCATAGAAGAAATGCAATTTGACAGAATGGGTGTGTTTGCCTACTCGGAAGAAGAAGGTACTCCTTCTGCTGACCTGCCTGATAAGGTCGATGAAGACACCGCCGAATTACGTAAAGACCAGTTGATGGCTATTCAAATGGAAATTTCCAAAATCGCCATGAGCCGCTATTATAAAAAAGTGCTGAGAGTTATAATTGACGAAAAAAGTGAAGATAAAGAATTTGATTATGTAGGCAGAACCCAGTATGATTGCCCGGATATTGATGGGGTAGTGTATCTTTATGGTGATGCCCGACCCGGTGAAATCAGAGACGTTCGCATTATTGATACCTGGGAATATGATCTCGTCGGTAAAATTCTAAAAGATAAGGATGATGGAGATAATGAATAAAAAAATTGCTTTAACAGGTATTAAACCTACTGGTGACCCGCATATAGGCAACTATTTCGGCGCAATAAAACCCGCTCTGCAACTCGCTGAGCAATATGAAACCCGCTACTTTATTGCAGACTACCATGCTTTGAACCAGACCCGAGACCCGGAAGTGCTGCGTGAACAAATCTATGAAATCGCTGCCGCCTGGCTTGCCTGCGGCTTGGACCCTGAGCATAACCTTATCTATAAGCAATCGGCTGTTCCTCAAACTTTTGAGCTAAGTACTATCCTGCTGGCTTTCACACCCAAGGGACTTATGAACCGCGCTCATGCCTATAAAGCAATGGTGCAGTCAAACACCGAGCAAAATCGTGACCCTGATGATGGCGTTAATATGGGACTTTTCACTTATCCTGTCCTGATGAGTGCCGACATCCTGCTCTTTGATGCAGATGTAGTCCCTGTGGGTTCTGACCAGCAGCAGCATATAGAAATGGCTACAGACATAGCAGAAGTTATTAATCGGAATTACAATAAAGAAGTCCTCAAAGTGCCTCAAGGTCTTATACACAAAGATACTGGCATTATCATCGGTTTGGACGGACGCAAAATGAGTAAAAGTTATAATAACACCATTCCCATATTTCTACCCGAAAAGAAACTGCGCAAGCTCATCATGAAAATTGTTACTAACAGTCAGACTATAGAAGAACCCAAAGACCCTGATAAATGTAATATCTTCTCCCTTTTTAAACTATTCGCTGACCAGCAGCAGCAGAACGAAATGAGAAAACGCTATCTGGCAGGTGGTTTAGGCTGGGGACATGCCAAACAGGCTCTTTTTGAAATAATCAATGAAACCATTACCCCTTTCCGGGAAGAATACAATCGGCTCATGGCTGATAAAGGTCATATTGATGCTATCCTGGAAAAAGGCTCAGCCCAGGCTCGTGAACTTGCCGAACAAAAACTCGTCATGCTCCGCAAAGAAGTAGGCGTTCTCTAGCTAATATTTTTTACAGGTTCCTCACTGCCATTAAGGCAATACCCACCAGTCTGCTTTCCTGCAGGCGATCCTCGGTGAGAAGCAGAGGTGAAAAATCTGTGTTATAAGGTGAAAGCAAAATCTCTTTCCCATCCTTTAGTGTTGATACTTTCTTCAAAGTAACTTCACCTTCTACATTCACCACGCACACATGCCCCTCTGCCCGGCGCCAATCCTTGTCCTGACGCACTACTACCACATCGCCATGCGAGATATAAGGGTGCATGGACTGACCTTGAGCAAAAAATGCAAAGTATTCATCTGCCTTGCCAGGTAGATCCTTCTGATTCACCAATACATGATCCAAAGGTTCAGCACTTTCTATCTCTAAAGGACTTCCGCAACTCACTGCTGCCACAATAGGCAGATTGTAATAATATCCGTCTTTCAGCCTGCGGACATCTTCGTCACCTGAATAAAACATCGAACCTTCTCCGGTTAATAGCCAGTTGATGCTGATATTATAGTTCAATGCCAGTTTATTAAGAAATTCCGCATTAGGTGTAGTCTTATCTTTGCAGTAACGATTAATAACTACCGATGAAATTCCAATCTTATCCGCCAGTCCTGCCTGAGAAAGATGCAGTTTCTTCAACGCCTCATAAAGCCTTTCTCCAATAATCATATTACCTCCAAATATATATTAGACTATCTGGTGAGATAATATTTATTCGCTAATTAACTGTCAAGATAATTATTCTAATGCTTTGTATTTAAACCGTCATATAATATATATCCCGCTAATAAGTCAGACGTGCACCGCTGGTGGTACTCCGCAAGTGGGGCGCAGATAACGACCACCCTCAACCGATTACAGCAGCGCAAATATCTCACTAATCCCCAACCTAAGTCAGACGTGCACCGCTGGTGGTACTCCGCAAGTGGGGCGCAGATGACGACCACCCTCAACCGATTACAACAGCGCAAATATCTCACTAATCCCCAACCTTTCAAATGGTCACACCCTCCGCCTTTGCCTTGTAAAAAGTTTTAAACATAACTTCAGAACAACTGACCTCATAAAATATAACTAAAATGTAATGCCTTACATTTCAATATATTATCTCCTATTTACTTTTCCCACTTGTCAGAATGAAGATTTTGAATTAGACTTAATCTTTGAAAAACATGGAGGTCAAAATTCCGATAATTTTTCTTCAAGACTAACAATCCATCAAAGATATGTCGAAAGATGCTTTGTGTTGCTTAAAGAAAAACTTCCAGCCTGTTATAGATAGAAAAGAGTAAGAAGAGTTAGAAGAGTAAGATCATAACTCCCTGCAATAATATTAATTACAACAAAATCTTACTCTTTTTGGCGTTTTTTGAAGATTACCCCTACTATTACATTAAAAAAAACATCTTTCTACAATAATTTCTTCACTATTCATTCTTAAATAACATATTACAGTTCTCAAATAAAATGTGACCCAAATGTAACGCCTTATTTTATTGTTTAGCATACTTTTAACTCATTAAATTACATTTTTGCTCTTTTTTGCAAATACATACCCATTATTTTAATATTTTTTTTAAGCAGCAGTCTTTGGTAAAATTGAGTTAAAGATTATTGTCGAATTTAGAGGCTCTATCTTTCGAAAGGGTGGCTCTATATCTGCGGACTAATGGCTCTATCTCATCAGATTATTCACATATAATTTATCCCCTAATAAGTCAGACGTGCACCGCTGGTGGTACTCCGCAAGTGGGGCGTAGATGACGACCATCCTCAACCGATTACAACAGCGCAAATATCTCACTAATCCCAACCTAAGTCAGACGTGCACCGCTGGTGGTACTCCGCAAGTGGGGCGCAGATGACGACCACCCTCACCGATTACAACAGCGCAAATATCTCACTAATCCCAACCTAAGTCAGACGTGCACCGCTGGTGGTACTCCGCAAGTGGGGCGCAGATGACGACCACCCTCAACCGATTACAACAGCGCAAATATCTCACTAATCCCCAACCTTTCGGTCACACCATCCACCTTAGCCTTGTAAAAAGTGTAAACAAGTTAAGGCTTGATTCAAATCTTTTTTAATCCTGTAACTACCCTAATATAAGCATTTCCAATAAATCCCTGCGAAAATCTTCATAAGTAACTACATATAAACATAATACATCTAGAACATATGTTTCTTATAATAACTTCCAACCCCGAGTGACTCCCCCGTGGCTTTTAATTAGTTATGACTAATAATTGTAACATTAGTTCTGATATTAATAAAATGATTTGCTAACTGGCATCCCCCTGTTTTTTTTTGTTTTCATAGCAGGAATTTTAATGATAATTGACCAGTTAAGTAGGACTTGCACCGCTGGCGGTATTCCGAAAGTGGGGCGAGAACTACGACCAATCAACTAATCTATTCCAAATTTCAATCTGAGAAATATATCATGCTGGAATCTGCTGATAATGGTCGTCATCTGCGACCCTGAAAATACCCAGCGGTGCACGTATGACTTAGCTGCAGAAATTGTTTTAATTTCGGGGGATGCCAGGATTTGCTAAATATTGACATAATAACTTTTATCCATAAATTTCTGCGGCAAGCCATTGATGATAATCCTAAATCATTAAGAAGTGCTACTTGATCAAAACTACTTTCTCAGTATAAATATTGCCACCTGTCTGCAGCTTCAGATAATAAACTCCACTACTTACAATTGAATCCTGGTCATTATCACCCTTCCAGATAACCTCATGCCTGCCCAATGAATATTCAGAAGCTGTTAGACCTCTCACATGCTGACCCTTAATATTATAAATATCCAGTTCAACATATTGCTTCTCTCTAAGATTAAAACTTATTGTTACTTCAGGATTAAAAGGATTGGGATATGCTGTTATCATCTTATCTAATTCATATATCTCTTCTTCCTCCGTAGCCAGATTGGGCAATGAAAGCTTTTGGGCAACCATATCAATACCTGTTCCACCTGGATACCACAAAAATTCTTCCTCCTGATGCTGATGGTTATAGGTGAAATATATAGCATCTTCACCTGCAAATATGAGATTTTGCCACTTTGAATCTACGCTGTAATCAAGTCCCGGCATTTCTGGCACTAAATTACCCTCCAGATCATAAACACAAATCTGCAACTCTGAATCCAAATAATAACCACTTTGAGAATAGAACACAACATAGCCATCTTTGAGGATTATCTCTTCTATTTCCCGTCCGTTAATCTCAGGAAAGTTTACCGTCCCCATTCCCAATGGTTCTCCTTCTAAAGTGAAATATGTGATCTCCGGCTCATCTTCTTCTCCAAGAACCACTCCCATAATATCATTATTCTCATCTGCCAATATTTCTCTGATCACTTCATTATCTGTTTCCAAAATTATGATACCATCGTCTCCGCATAACTTCTCACCTGATTCAGTAACTATCTGCTTCATTAATCTCCACTCATTATTAACGTTCACTACCCAATAGGAATATAGTTCTGTCTCCGAAACGTAATTGTAATTGAGCCATGAATGTATTCCTGTTGTCAGTAAAACAGATTCTTCCCAGATAAGATTATGATCACTGTCTAATCGGTTCACGTATTCGAAAATCTCTGGGTAATCGATAACACAAAATCGTAAATACCCATCAATATATTCAATATCTCTTGGGTTCCCCATCACTGACCAGGTATCAAGAACCACACCTCCAGATTCCCACAAAAAATCTGTCCCATCTGATGATTGTCCCATTAATTCATTCTCCTCATACCAGTAAAACAAAGTCAGGTTATCACTTAATTGACAATTATATGTAAAATTCTCCAAATCAGGATGTGTTAGTAAATACAAGCCGGAATTACCCCAGATCAATTCAGGGTCAGAAGATGTATCTATTCTTAGCATGTAAATATCATATAATCCTTCCTCATTTTCGCTATGTCCAACAATATAAAAACCATTATCATCGCTGCAATATAAGTTGGTACCAGCAAAATCCGGATTATCTATCACGAATTGACCGTTATATAATATATCACCGTCTTCATTGAGATAATTGATAAAATATTCATTATTGCGACCTCGGCAGCAGAAAACCAGCTTATCATCCGTTTGCCAGCCTTCATGATTCTCTCCAGAGATAATTCTGTCACTGCCCAATACTCTTGACTCTTCATATAGTATTTCACCCTCACCGTAAATTGTCTGCATCACCTGACCATATTTCTCCGAGTACAGATTGATCACATTTTCATTTGTGGAAACTTTAATATTATTAGAAAAAGAATCATAACATAACCAGCCATCTTCCGGGCTTATCAGATTTCCACTGCTGTCATATTCTATTAAGTTACCCCCAAAAAAACCTGTGCTAAGAATCAGTATATTGCCATTATCTTTAATTAATACCATCGGATCATAATCGTAGCTGATCTGCACATCCTCAGGACTTATCAGTTCCTGCCAGTTTTCATCATAGCTGCCAACGCTTATTATGCTCTCATTATCAGATAGGATCAAATAAAGTGTTCCGTTTATGAACTGAGTATTATAAACATAATTTAAACTCCCCTGAAAAAGTTCCACAGCTTAATCATAGAAAAGTTCTCCGTCAGCCAGCAGCTTGTTGCCTGCTATCATTTCGTTCTGATGCCAGCTTAGCAAATATTCATTGTTACCTGTATTGACAATGCTCAAACCGGTATTATCAGCTACATCAATAAAAAGCCCCTGTTCGGGATACTCCACCTCTCCATTATAATCATATTCCTGAACATAAACTCCGGATTCATCACCCAAAGTCTGCCTGGTAAAGGTCACAAGCTCTCCGCTTGAGCTCTGAGTATAACTTAATGAAGATGATATTTCATCAGATCCAATATTGCCCAGATATATTCCATCTTCCCAACCGTTTACAATATCACCATTCTCATCATAATGCCAGGCGGTCACCTCTTCATCATCTTCAAAAAATATGTATATCCCGTCATTGCCGTCAGATAGTATTTCCAGACACTCCTCCTCCGGATTTACTATCTCAATACCCGCGTCTCCCCAAAGTTTATTGCCCTCAGAATCTATTTTCTGGATCGAATTACTGATAACATCTTCATCCTCAGAATAACACTGCCATAAAAGAAATATATCACCCTCCTGAGAACTGCAAATTCTTACTTTACCCGGCAGATCATAACTGGTTTCCTGAAGTATCGGAGTTTCCCACACACTTTCTCCTGTACTGGTAAAACCTTGAACATGCAAATATAATTCACTTTCATTATCCTCTATCCAGCAATAATATCCCGTGTCACCGAGCATCAGCATATCTCCAAATAGTGTATTATGACTTTCGGCATACTCGATTCCATCACCCCATTCCAATTGCCCTAAAACTGGTAACGCTAATACTATCAAAACACTCAGTAACAGATATCTCACCCAATCCTCCCAAAAATTGACTTTGATTTTTTTATACACGTTAACTTTTAGTTACAATATATTTTTTTGTCAAATTATTTTTAATTTGCTATCTCGCATCCCCCTGAAATTAAAAACACTTCTGCCGCTAAGTTAGCCGTGCACCGCCGGGTATTTCCAGGTGGGGCGCAGATAACGACCGCTATCACTTATTCCCTGAAAATAAACTTGCTACGGTGAAAAACATAGATAGCGGCTGATAACTGCTCGTAGTTCTCGCCCCTCGCAGACCGTCCATATCCTTGGCGGTGGATGGACTTCTCGCTACCGCCAGCGGTGCAAGTCCCACTTAACTGGTCAATTATCATTAAAATTCCTGCTATGAAAACAAAAAAAACAGGGGGATGCCAGATTTTTTAGTTTGCTATCTCGCATCCCCCTGAAATTAAAAACACTTCTGCCGCTAAGTTAGCCGTGCA
>JAIPGP010000100.1 GCA_021735645.1 Candidatus Cloacimonadota bacterium | reverse complement strand
CTTCAGTCATATCTTGATGAATTCTGCTACAGGTTGAATAGGAGATTTCATGAGAATGAGTTATTAGACAGAGTAATTACGGCTTGTACAAATTCTTGCGGAATTACTTATGCGGAGCTATACGGATAGTCATTTTAAATTTATACTTACCTGAGCTGTCATATATAAAGGTAATATCTGGCTGATAGTGAAATCTGAATTATAGGAACTGTAATATGCTGCCACAGCATAACGGTATTCACCTGCTGTCAGGCTCAGCCATTCACTATCAGTATAAACTGTCTCGGAAACGGGATCGCTGGTCAATTCCACCCATTCTTCCGGTTGAAATTCGTTTTCATCCAATAATCGATAAACCTTATAACCCAGAAGTGATCTATTCATCAAGCTGGTTGCAGCTTCCCAGCTAACGACTGCTGCAGACACATCATCTCCACTCACATGCAAATTCAAGGGTGCAATAGGATCATCCGTGAGGCTGCCATCTAATATTACCTGTTCACCATCTGCCACTGCTATATTCTCATACCTCACGCGCTCATACAGCGGATGATCCATCACTACTGAATAAGTGCCGGGATACACTGCCAGTTGATAACTGCCGTCAGCTCCGGTCTCAATTGCAAAGGCTCCCGCTCTCACTTCTGCTCCAGCAATTTCTGCTCCGGTAGCTGCATCAGTCACGATACCTGTCAGCGTGCCGGTTCCACCGGTTCCTTCCCAGCGGTAAAGGGCAATATTACCTTTCACCCATTGCGGATTAGTGTTATTATTGCCATTATCTAATACGGCATACCAGCTTCCGAATGCCGGATAGGGCATTTCATAGCCAAATATGCCAAAATCACTTTCGCTGATCGTATTAAAGGCTTCAAAGGGCAAGCCGGAAGTATAACTGAAATACTGCACCATATCGCACATGAAGAAGTTTACCGCGCCCTGCGTCTGCCGGTCATAAAACCAGGTGTCCTCGCTTGTGTCATCCATCACGATATTGCCGAATATTACCTGATTATCAGCTTCATATTCCACTACCAGCTTATAATCAGCTTCGTCATCTTCGGGTATATCTATCTCAGTATATTCTATCTGCGGGATGGCATTATTTATCTGAAGCTGCACATCATACACATCTCCTCCCACAGAGTTCTCCGTTACCATCTGATAATCCACAGTTCCCAGGCTGCTGCTCATTTGCACCCAGTATTCATGTCCATCACCAATTGTGAAATCATAGATTCCGGCATTATCTGTCCAGCCCACCATATCACCGGTCACCTGTCCATTCAACCGTAAGCCGATCAATACTCTGGCACCATCTAAGGGCTCACCGGCATTATCAATAGCATGAACAGTCAGCGTTGCATAATTAGGCGCATATTTTTCAGTGACAGAGCGCATCACTCCGTCAGACCGCACATCTATCACTGAGCCAAAATTGCTGCCCCAGCCCTGCTCATACATATAAGGATTATTAATACTGCCACCATCCCAGTGTATCCATTCTTCATCCCAAAACTCGTTCCAGGTATGATCTACCGTAAAACACACTATACTGGTCATGGGCACTAAGGCAATTCTGCCAATTGCCACCCGCATATCAGCATGTTCTCCGCATCTGCCAATATGCTTTCTATATATCCGCACCGGCTGGTGTGGCCGCTCAAAATTACTCGTAAATACCAGGCTCTGTCCCAGCCATTGGGTGCAGGCACCTATGGCAGATTCATATCCCGCAGTGAAATCATTAGCATATTCGCATTGCACCAGATAGTTACGCAGCGAGGGATAGTCCTCATCTTCATAATTATACAAAAAATCACGCCAGAAATAGCCCGTTTCGGGTCCTACTATATTAGTGGTATGGCTCCCATTACTTTCTACAATATCAGGATCGATAAATGCCGGTATCTCATCGGTAATCTTGGGATGAACAATATGCCAGTAATATATCTCGCGCGGCACTTCCACCTGATGTACTGCACCGTTACTGCTCTTTGTCCAGTAACGGGTGGTGGAATAATAATCCTCATCAGTAACAGAATTACCGTAATCAACCACTTCCACATAATTCAATTCCTGGTCATATTCATAGATCATTTGGGCATTTTGGATATAAAGCTCAGGGTATGCCCATTCACTGCTAAGATATACATCAGAGGCTGTGGCAATGCAAAATGCCACTTCATCAATGATGGGGTCATCCACTTGATTGATTACATTTGCCCAGAATTCCTGTAATTCCGGATCCAAAAGTAATAGCGTGGTTTCCAGCTCTGCCTGTATCCAGAGAGGTGCCCTGTCAATGGCATCCAGCACAGCACCACTGGCAGCACTGCCCAGTCCGCTCACTGCTATTTCATGCAGCACTCCCGAATATTCCACGCTGATATGTTCACCCGCTGGTAAGAAGGTATTAATATTCACCGAATCTGCCAGTTCCCAGCCTTCCCTGTTTATTTCTTCCAAATGCTGGTTTACCTCCTGGCTCACACCCTGCCAGGCAGCTGCCAGTCCACCGGCAGGATTTGCCGGTGCTGCCAGTTCACGGCAGGTTAAACCCCGCTCTTCTGAATATAAACTTATAATACCTGCCAATATAATCACCATTATCAGTATTTTTTTCAACATCTATCCTCCGTTTTCTATTTTTTCTCTGTTTCCGACTGTTATCAGTTTATCAAGCAGCTTCACTTCCTGCTTTAATTTCTCATCGCCCAGCACCTTGATCTCATGATTAAGCATATCCTTGAATTTGATAAATTCTTCCCGGTATTTTGCACTGACTTCCAGCGGCATAGAGGTTTGCTCCCATTCGTTTAAGTCTCTTCTCCGTCCCGGAACTTTCTGCTGGAATTGCCAGTCATCTTCACTTGCTGCCGGCATACCCCGCATCTCGCTTACCCATTCTTTCAATAAATCTGCATAATGCACCAGCAGGACACCTTTCTTGATACCCGAATTAATTGTAGAACTCAATAAATATTTACGCATGTCCACTTTTTTGCGGCTGCTGTGATGCTTACCCTGCCGGTCATCATACCCGGCAATCAAATTGATGGTTCCCTCTTGTTTTGTCCTTCTCAGCTGAACTAGAATTATACCACCTCGAACTTCGCCATCTTCACTTGCCGAGGGAAACAAGGTGCCCACTTTTAATATCTCACCACTGCTTTCGGCACTATAGGGTGTGCCGCAGACTCTCACTATCTCATAACCCTCTGCATCAAGAACAAGATTCAGATTAAATACCAGAGGGGTAACCATAAACTCAAATTCCTCGTCCAAACGCTTCTTAAAATCGGCTGCTGAATGGACGCTGTAATAATTGGCACCTTCCACCTTGCTGATAGATTCCACCAGATCGGTTTGAAAATCCACTCCCACTCCGATCAGCGTTGAATACAAACCCTTCTCGGAATTCTCTTTTAATATCCCCCATAAACCATATTTATCTGTCTGATCAAGGTTTGGCATGGCATCTGTCAGAAATATGATCCGGTTCTCATATTCTGATTTGTCAGACTGCAAATAGGTGTCAAACTGCTTAGTTCCTTCCAGCATTCCCGCTTCCATATTCGTGCCGCCCATGGTTTGCAGTTCCATGATATGCTGCTTTATCTTCTTCATATCGGTTTTGCCTACCAGATTCATAGGCTTTGCCAGGTAAGCCTGGTTCTCAAATAACACCATGCCAAATCTGTCCTCGGGATTTAAATGTTCCAACATCGAGCAGATCGTCTCACAGGCTAGCTCCAGCTTGGTTCTATCATCACCCTCTTGTGGTTCTCCATCATAATAGTAATCCCGTATGGAAGAATCCATAGAGCCGGAAACATCCAGCACAACCACCAGATTAAGTTTTTTGCGGCTGAAATCGCTTTCTTTGATATTAGAATTCAAGCCCACCGATAGCCACAATTCATTCTCATTTCTGCGGGTGTTGCTTATGCTCGCCAAACTATAAGAAGGTGAAAACATCTCTTCAGCGGAGCTCTCCTCCTGTCCCGTATCAAAATAGTAGTCATAAAACAATCCTTCATAAGTGATTGAACTTAGTTGAGGCAGATAGTTATTTTCTATATTATCCCGGAAATTACCAATATCCTTAGCTCCACCCACGGAATAACCTATCGTATTCTCCTGATGTGGAGCAGATTGTGCCACACTCATGCCATCTATTGTATAGGACACAATACCTGACTGGGGATTTCCCGCTTTTACACGCGATGCAGAACCTACAGCTTGAGGATTAAATTTTTTGTTGCTGCTTTCGCTTTCTATTGGTTCGGGATTCAGCACCCAGTCATCTATTTTCTCTTCTGCTGCCAAAGTATCTTCTTTGGCTATTTCCTCCGGTATCTGGGGTACATCTTCCAGATTACGATCCGAAAATGCCCATAGGGGTACAAAAAACAATACTGCTACTATCACCGCAATTACTAATAATAATATTCTGCTCATCAGTAACCTCCTCAGTCATATTTTTTATCTATAAATTATCATCAAAACAAAATCTCTTTTACCGCTCAATTAATTTATCTCTTTCCCTGAAATACTGTCAACAATTTATCACCTGATTCACTGCTGTATTATTTACTATTCATATAAATATTCATTCCAGCCTTCCCAAACACTCGTATATCTACCATCTATCTGGCAGATAGGTAAGTCGGGACTCGGGACTCGGTGACTCGGGACTAGGAATGTAAGATATTTTTAGCAGCGTACAAAACTAACAAAACGAACTTTTAAATATAAATTTCGGATTAAACTACTTTGCAGATAGTGGAGACAAGGGTCGTCCCCAAATCTTGTCTGGATTACCATTATAAATCATCTTCAAAAAAAAATATAACTGGTGTTATAAATTAAGTGTGTAAGTGAGAAAATTCATTACAAAGCCACAGTGAACCCACAGGGAGGGTACTGGGAGGGTGGAGGAGTAATTGAGAATTAATGCAACTCCGATTATGATGGGATTTGAAGAGATATTTCAGTGTAAAATGGAAGATTTGGGTGGTGTTTTGTGGTTACGAGACTTAAAATGAATGGGATTAGAATGATTGTATTGGGTGGAATTTCATGGGAGGATATCTAATATAACGTATTTACTACGTACTAACCTGGGGCAAAATGATTTTAACACGTGGTTATCGACCCTCACCGTTGCGGAGGTATCCGCCTATTCTTTGCTCCGGCGAGGAAAGCCATTTGCAAAGTGAATTCCATGTTTCCAATGTAACTTAATCTTTTAGATTAAGATTTTCCATGATTAATCTGAAAGATTAATCTACATAAAATCTTTAGTCTTTCCAATCCCGAACACATTTTACTTGACCTCAAACATACAATAATATTAACTATGTTGATGATTTAATGAAGGAGCAGTTATGAAAATGATTATGGTTATAATTTTATTCTGTGCTTTAGTGACAGCTTGTATATGTGAAGATATTACAACAAAAGATGGACTGGAGATAAAATACTGGTTAAGTGATTCTGAGGGAGTGGAAAGCGATGTATTTGCTGCTAATGAAGTTATTCAGGGACATTTTACGGTTACCAATACTTCTGAAGAAGACATTCATTGTTATACCTGCGCTGAGGTTATGTGTGCCTATACCATATCTCCCAAAGCTGCAGAAGATCCTGAAGTTGAGGAACAGTTTTTGCCTCCATTGGTTATATCAGGCGATCTGATTCAAAAACCGGGTGAGATACTGGAAGATACATATTATTTCACAGAAGCTGCTGCTGGTGAATATATGCTCAAAATCCAGCCATTTCTGGTGTATGACAGAGTTGAGATTAATAAAGACTCGCGGATTGAGATTGAGTTTAGGGTGGTAGTGGAATAAGGATTAATTAACAGCGAAAGGATATAAAATAATGAAAAATTGAAAACGAAAATATCATCAAAAAGGCTAAATATGCGACTTAGAGAATAGGGGGAATTGAAAATCATTATTTGAATCTATGAATTATATATGAGTAAAATATAGTTATTTTTATGAGGAAACTATGAATAATAAGTATTATTTCCTTGTCGGATTTAATTTTACGTATGGTCGCAGTATAGTTTTGGATAAAAAAGAAATGGAGCGACGAAATAAGACAATAGACAATAATAGGGATAAACCTTTTACAAATTTATCATTGATCAGTTTTGATGAATTTAATGAAGTAATAATTGCTAATAATCGAAAAGATAAAGGGAACTTTGTAATAAAAGCTGAGAGTATGAAAAAGGCATATCAAATTGCAAACATAATCAGAAGTTTTTTTTCATTGGTTTATGATTATTCTCCTGTTGAATATGATTTATTTTTTTTACAAGAAATGAACAATATACCCGATAAATCATGGACCGACAGAGATTTAAGAAATGAGATAAAGGAAGTAGCAGGAATAAAAGAGGAATGTGATTTGATTAGGATAATTGATGGATACGAAATTAATGATTTTGACTTTAATGAGATTATCAGCTTCTTAAAAATTGTATTTTCGAATGATTCAATTAGGCGTTCAATTGAAAATTGGTATGAAAGTATTTCAATGGTAGGGATATTAAATTCATGTTATGGAAATTTGGATAATTATCTTAATGAGAGGCCTAATATTGTGGATTGGTTACTGGAGAAACGATATTTAGAGTGCAAATTGAAATATGACACTGCTTTTCTTACAGCATTCAAAGGAATTGAAATATTCTTTAACAAAGTAAATATTAAAAAAAGAAACATTGACTTTATAATTAAAAAATCTCAATTCTCAAAAGTATTTAAGCCATCGACTAAATATAAATGTACTTATTTGACTTCAAAACCCAAAGAATGTGAAATACAATCAATAATTTGTAAATTTCTGGATCAAAGAAATGTAGTAGCAGCTCACGGTAATTTAAAACCACCTGATATGTATCAAATTAAAGAAGATGATGTATTCGAAATTCAGTATTTTCTTAAAAAATTGATATTAGATGCTTATAGATATTTGGAAACGAAATCATCATAATTCAAGCTAACATTTCTGTTAGATATTTTACTGGTTCCCCTTTTTTACTCTGCAATATTTTTTATAGTGGTCGTCATTTGCGCCCCACCTGTGAGTACACCGGCGGTGCACATTTGACTTGCTGACAGAGATATGTTTAACTTTTAAGGGAATGTGAGACTATGCATTGCGAAGGTTTATAGCCCATTTGCAGGTTTATAATTTTTGATTAAAAAGGAGGATAGCAAATAATTAAGGTTGACATATGAGATAGATATATTTTTTCTATATCTAAAATTGAGGGGTAAATAGTGGAATATTCAAAGTTGTTAATGAAAGATTTAGTATTAATCAAATAATGAGAGGAATTATTGGAAATACTTGATATAAAGGCTCAGAATAATCTTAAAATTGCAAAATTAGCAGTAGATGCCAAATATTTTGATGTTGCCGTAAGCAGGTATTATTATTATATTTTGCTGAAAATTATGATTGTATTAAATGAAAGGGGTATAAATTTGGATTCAAAGAAAGATTCAACTCATAATTTTACGATAAGCGAGTTTTTAAGACTATGCAAGGAGGATGGAATCTATAATGATGATAATAATGGAAGAAGTTTAGTTAAACTTTGGAAATTAAAGAATAAGCGGGTTAGTTCGGAATATAGTAGAACCGAAATTATCTTGTCAGAAGATCAATTCAGGACAAAATTTCTATATGATTACAGGGAAGTTGTTGCTGTTTTGAATAAATTAAGTTTTTTAGGAGAGTATAATGAAAAATAACATAGAAAATAAAATTGAAGAAGTAGTAAAAAAAATTAGTTCAAAATATCCTAAGATTATTATAGGTTATAATTTCGATGAAGGATGCTACTTCATTTGGCATAATAATAAACATTTAGAATATGAGGATAAAGAATTCAGGAGATATACCGGAAAACTTCTATTCGATTATTTTTTTGAGCACGATATTTTTAATGTGTGCATATCTTATGATCTTGACGAATCTCTGAAAGAATATAAAAGCAATGATGTATTAGATTATGGAATTTCAATAAGTTTTAAGGATAATGGCATATCAGAAATTCCATTAGAAATAAACCAACCCGATATCAGAGAAAGCATTTTATTCAATAATAATATTCAGCTTGATAATTTTAGAATACCTGCTATGGCAATAATCAATACTAAGCATAATGAATTCGACCAAACATTTTTTGAGGTGGCATGATGGATAAAACAAAACAACCCGGAATAAAATTTGACGGTATAATCCTTTCAGATATAAATTTTAATAGAAAACCTAATATTCCTAATGATCTTGAGATCAAAGTAAATTTTCTGGCTGATAGAATTACAAATGATAAAAATGGAACAATAAAAATTACAACAGAATTGAAAATGGAAAAGGATACAGAATTATTTGTAGAATTAAAAATGGAGCACATCGGGTTGTTTTCCATTGATAGTAATGAAAATATGGCTATGGAAGAATTTCTAAAATGCAACGGTCCTGCATTGATGTTTCCCTATATAAGAGAATGCGTAACAGATATCACCTGTAAGGCGGGTATGAATCCGGTGATTCTTCCTCCAATGAATATCGTTGCCATGATAAAGGATAATGATATCTGTAAATAAAAAAAACTGCCACTATACACATCGAAGAATAAGAATATAAGAGAGTTTGTGATTGAAGCAGGAGAGTAGCAAGCATAACAGGAAATTATGTAGTAATTATTCTACTCAATAAAACTCAGACCGGAGCAAATATCTTAACTGCTTATGTTGCCGATAACAGTATTGCCAAAATATTAGGTTCATCTATGTGGTTAAAAAAATAACCGCTGATTCGCTATGCTGGCTCAGCGGTTGACGCCTCTGTAAGTACCTTACCATAGGTAAAGAATCAATTAAAAATTAACAAGACAGTTATATGATGTCAAGCAGAATGACTGATTTTATTCATTTTATCTGGTGAGGAAAGGTCGTCCCAAAGTCTTATCCGGAGTACCGTCCAAAACTCTGAACTAAGATTGGTGAATTAATAGGAATGAGAATGGGCGCAGAGGACCGAGTGGACATAGAGGATTTAGTGGATGTAGTCGAAGGTGAGAAGCAAAATTGACACTTGGGTTGGGATTGCATTTGGTTTTAATTGACAGGTTTTAACAATTTTGATCAAATAGATAGAAGAATAGCTTAAAGGAAAGATTATATGAAGAAGCTTTATTTGATACTTATTTTCTGGGTTTTACTTAGTTCTTGCGTGAAAAATGAAGGGGTTGCAGATTATCGTAATGGTGATATTATATTTCAGACTTCTATATCGCGTCAGAGTGTGGCTATTCAGATAGCAACGAAGTCAGAGTATAGTCACATGGGGATAATTTATATCAATGAGGATGGTGAAGTGCTGGTCTTTGAAGCTGTACAGCCGGTGAAATTTACTCCTGTGGATGAATGGATAAAGCGAGGTAAAGAAGGTCGTTATGTTTTGAAGAGATTGAAGGACTCTCAGTCAATATTAACAGCTGACGCTCTGGCAAAAATGGTAGAAACAGGTACGGAATTTATCGGGAAAGATTATGATAAATATTTTAACTGGTCAGATAAGGAGATATACTGTTCTGAACTGGTTTGGAAGATATATAAACGAGCTCTTGGTGTGGAAATCGGGAAACTGGCAAGGCTGGGAGATTTTGATCTAAGCTCGGAGGTTGTACAGGAAAAAATGCATGAAAGATATTCAGATGGGATTCCTTATGATGAGCAGGTGATATCTCCTGGGGAAATGTTCAATTCTGAAAAGCTGGTAATGGTTAAGACAAATATTCCTGGTTTTGGGTTGTAGATTTACAACAAATTGAAAGAATATGGGAAAGGTTAGCCCCAGATTACACAGATTAACACGGATAATGTAAAATAAAAGATTTTAACAGTCATCCTCCGCCGAGGCAACGGGACGGCAGGAGAAAGCCGCGAAAGAATGTAAGATATTTTTAAGCAGTTAATAAAACGAAATATCTGGTGAATAGTGAACAGTGAATGGAAATCGTGATAATGTGTCGAATCGGTAGATGAGATTAGCAGGGGGATATTGAAATCAGCCATAGGCTGACAAGATGTAAGATTATTTAGCAGCTAACAAAACTAACAAAACGAACTGATTAATGTAATGTAAATCTAATCTGACTGGGATTTTATGGTTTTTAAAGAAGGTAGTCAAAGGGTTGTTCCAAAGTCTTTTTCGGAGTACCGTTCAAAACTCTGGACTTAGTTGGGTGAATAGGTTAGTTTGAGAATGGACGTAGTGGACGTAGAGGGCAGGAGATGTGATGAAATGCAGGAAGATGAAATCTGGCATCCCTCTGTTTTAATATAAGTCATAAGTTAGCTAACTGATTACGTGTCATACAACTAACTCAGCACAAAAACTTTGAATAATTTGTGTTTCCCAATCTCATTAACACCAGATTTCAATCTGGTGGTCAGGATAGCAAAGTGAGAACTAGTGGTTTCAACCACTTCATAATAATTAAGTGCTGCTATGATTTTAACTCACTTTATATTATTTAAATATATGATGAAGTCACTGAAGTGACTATACTCCGTTAGTTTATTTTAACCACCAACTGAAGTCGGTGGTTAATGAGATTAGGGTTTGGTAGTAAATTATGCGATGCTGCCTGTCCAATAAATTCCGGGGGGGGGGGGCTGCTGGAAGATGAAATATCTTGTCATATTATTGTGATTTGCTGAATTTTGGGAGAGGATCAATAATAGAGGGTAGAATAATGGATGAGATGTATTATTTACTGGATAAGGTGGCCCGGGGAGAGAGATTTAATGCGGGAGATAAGGCAACTGCCATAGAACTTTTTGAGGATATGAGGATATTACTTGAGAGTAGGCAGAATCCTCCTGATTTTAAGCTTGCCAGTGGTCAGGTGGCAACAGGGGCGACAGGCAGGATCGCTTTGAATGCCTATTATCTGCTTTTGGGGCGCTTTACTTATGGGAAGAAATATACCAGACTGGATGCTGATATGGCTTACTGGAACAGGTATCTAGGTTATGGGATAATGCGGGGCTATTTTAATGGTAAGCACATTAAAGGTTTTTACTGCTGCTCCACCTGCACTTTATCAGTGTTTCCTTTGTATTGCACAGATGCTTTTCCCGATTTTGATTGTGCGCTTTTAAAGCGGAATATTCTGGAGGGTTTGAAGAATGAAAAAGGGACATTTGGCAGAAATCATAACCGGAAATATGCGGAGTGGGTTTTGCAGTTTGCTGAGCCTGATGAGCGTCTAATCCCGTAAATAGATCAATTTTGGGGATTGCATTCCCATAATTTAACTGATTTATGGGAATGTAATCCCTAAGATTAGTGCTTATTATTTGACAGAAACCTGATTTTTTGAGATATTGTCCTTGAGGTGAAAGATGATAAAGAGAACTATACTTCCATTGCTAAGCAGATATCTGCACAAAAAAAGAGCCATCATTATCTATGGCGCGCGAAGAACTGGAAAAACTACACTAATGAATGCTCTGGCTGAATCGTTAGAGAATATCCATTATATAAATTGCGATCTGATAGACGGACAGGAGATGTTTAATTTCAGGAATATAGACGAGATCAAGTTGAGTTTTGGGCGTTATTCTTATCTGCTGATTGATGAAGCGCAGCGGGTGAGGGATATAGGGATCAAACTTAAAAGCATTATTGATAATCTGCCGGATTTACAGCTAATTGTGACGGGATCATCATCATTGGAGCTGTCAAATTCCATGATAGAACCATTAACGGGGCGGAAGTTCGAGTTTATCTTAACTCCACTATCGATTGGGGAATTATATGAATATGGGGGAATAAATGCAGTAAGTTCTGGCATGCAGCAGCGCTTGATCTATGGCAGTTATCCAGAAGTGTTTCTGGAAAAGGAGATGCCAGAGGAAATAATCAGGGAAATAGCAGGATCTTATTTATTCAGGGATATGCTGATTTATCAGGATATCAAGCGTTCTGATCTTTTACAGAAATTACTGATATCTTTAGCTTTGCAGATTGGGAATGAAGTTTCGACAACTGAACTGGCAAATATTGTAGGACTGGATCGTAAAACAGTAGAGAAATATCTGTGGCTGCTGGAGCAAAGTTATATAATCTACCGCTTAGGCTCGTTTAAGCGGAATCTTCGTAATGAACTAAAGCGAGCGAATAAATATTATTTCTGGGATACAGGAATCAGGAATTCGCTGATCAATAATTTCAACCGGCTGGAAATTCGAGATGATGCTGGTGCTTTGTGGGAAAATTATCTAATAACAGAACGGCGGAAAATGATGCTAAATAAAAGGGCGACGTTTGAGCATTATTTCTGGAGAACAACTACTCAGCAGGAGATAGATTTAATTGAAGTGGAAAATGACGAGATCAGGGCATTTGAAATTAAATGGAGTACCAGGAAGAAGGTAAAAATTCCACTTGCATTTACAAAAGGATATGAGCAGGCGAAAACATATATCTTGAATCGGGAAAATTATCTTGATTCTTTTCTTTAGTTCAAACTTTTCAGTTTGAAGGGATTAAAGGCTTAATCAAGGAAGATTAAGCTACAAAATATCAGGAGGAATAAATGGCAAAAATCGTTGTATTGGGTGCAGGTATGGTGGGTAGAGCAATGGCTAATGACCTTGCTCAAAAATATCAAGTTACGGTTGCAGATATCAATGAGGATAATCTGAAACTTCTGCAGGGGAAACCTGGCATTGTTACCAGGAAAGCTGATCTTAGTCAGAAAAGTAATATTCAGGAATTGATAAAGGACTGTGATCTGGTAGTGAATGCAGTTCCTGGATTTATGGGATATAAAACAACTAAAGCTGTTATAGGAATGGGGAAGAATATAGTAGATATCTCCTTTTTTCCTGAAAATGGGCTGGAACTTGAGGAATTGGCGAAAGAAAAGGGCGTAATTGCTGTGATAGATTGCGGAGTGGCACCCGGGATGGGAAATGTGATATTGGGTCACCATAATGCCGTAATGGAAGTGGAAAGTTATGAGTGTTATGTGGGTGGATTGCCTTTTAGGCGAACTTTGCCTTTTCAGTATAAAGCTCCTTTTTCACCGATAGATGTAATAGAAGAATATATCCGACCGGCACGCTATATCAGAAATAAGCAACTTATCACAATAGAGGCTTTAACCGAGCCGGAATTTCTGGATTTTGCAGAGGTAGGGACATTGGAAGCCTTTAATACTGATGGTCTGAGGTCTCTGCTTTTCACCATGGATGTTCCTAATATGATAGAGAAGACCATGCGTTATCCGGGTCATATAGACTATATGAAAATGCTGCGAGCCGGTGGTTTCTTTTCTGAAGTAGAAATAGAAGTAAAGGGCAAAATGATCAAGCCGATCGATCTGACAGCTAAGCTGCTGATCGATAAATGGAAACTGGGTGAAGCCGAGCCGGAATATACGGTTATGCGGATCAAGGTCTGCGGTACTGAGCAGGGAGAAAGGGTCTGCTGGCAGTATGATCTTTTTGATCGCTATGATGAAAAGACCGGTGTTTCCTCTATGGCTCGCACAACTGGATATTCTGCCACTTCTGCTGTAGAGCTTGTTCTCAATGGTGATTATAAGCGGATAGGGATCAGTCCTCCAGAATTTATTGGAGCAGTTTCTGGCTGTCTGGATAAAATGCTGGCATATCAGAAAGACCGCGGTGTGATTTATAATGTAGGTGGTCAAACTTTCCAGTTTGACTAAAAAGTAATGCTTAATCTGGAAAGATTAAGCCTGGAGTTTGGACATTATATTCAACTTTTTTTTAATTATGCTATAGATTTTACTAAAACATTTTCAGTATTGATGAACATGCCATACATTGTTAATAAATCCTTATTTTTAACTATGTCGCTCGTTAGTGCACTCACT
>JAIPGP010000008.1 GCA_021735645.1 Candidatus Cloacimonadota bacterium | reverse complement strand
AATATTGCTTCTGAAATTCAAAGAAACTTATCGTTTCATAATGTTTCATTAATAGACCTCCATTGAATATTTGATAGCAAATTTCCACCGAGTAATCTTATTGTCAAGTTTTACGGAGACAGCCGGATAGTCATTAAAGATTATGTAAACATTGCAAGCAGCCTCTTGATAAAGAATTTTGGCCTGCGGCTCTTGAACTTGGTCTTACCCAGGAAGATTTGGATGCAGGACTTGCCTATCAGGAAAACCCAAAAGGATGTCCAAAGTGTAAGGGTGGATATAAAGGAAGATGTGCAATAACAGAAGCGCTTTATTTTTATCCAGAGATCAGGCAGGCAATAATTAAATCTGGTGATGAAATTGACGAAGAGACGTTAAAAAAAATCGCTGCTTCAAAAGGAATGCTGAATCTCAGACAATCTGGAGTAGAGAGGATAAAAGAAGGAATAACATCATTAAAGGAAGTAGCTTATGCTACTTCGGAGGGATAAGATATGGCTTATGGACAGACAATGTTAGTGCTACTGGCGATATTATTATTTTCTACTATGATGCTGGGATATTACAATAATTTATTCCGCTGGTATGATATGCATAATCGGGAGTTTGCCCGGTTACAGGCATTGAAGCTGGCAGAGGGAGTGTTTCAGGAGATCGAGTTTTCATATATAGCGGATCTGGTGTCATTTGATGAATTAGAGACAACCTGGGCAGATACCACGCGACTAATAACTTTGATGGACATAGATTATCATATCAATGTAGAGTCAAACTGGTGTGATTCAATAGGCACCGATGTGGGATCGGAGAGTAATTTTTTGAGATTTGATCTGCGCATAGCCTGCAATCCGGGGATTGGAGATACGCTGTGGATGGGTACTGCTGCAAACCCATTACAGAAATTAATCGCGGATATGGGTATCTAAGATGCAAAGTTTATTAGATATAATAGGTGCAACAATAATAGGCGGTTTGCTGATGGTGACCATGTTTACCTCTTTGATCACAATACAGGAAAATAATATGATCCTGAAAGGTGAGATGCAGATCATCACCGAGCTGGAATATGTCAGCAATATAATTGATGATTACTTGATGGATAAAGTGGGTTATGAGCTGCCGGAAGCAGTGGAGGCATTTCCAGCCGCCCTGTCGAATACTGTGTGGCTGAATACAAAACTGGATGAAGGTGATGAAACGATATATTTAGTGAAAATTAATACAGGAGGTGAAGATGCAAATTTTGGTTATTCTTTGAATATGCAGATAGACGGAAAACCAGATATAGGACCCATCTATTTAGCTGCTCCGATAGAGATAATTTATTTTGATATAGATGGAAATGAAATAAGTAGTGCAGCTTTGGCTACAGCGGTAGGCAGAGCACAGATCAGGTCTATTCAGATCATACTGGCGGTGTATCAGGGACAATATAATACTGATACAATGAGAGCGAGAACACTGGTAATACGCAAGTATTTCCCAAACCTAGCAATATAGGAGGATAAGATGGGACGAATTAATATTTTTATTGTGTTTATAGTAGTGATTGTTGTAGGAACAAACTTTAGCAGTTTGAGCAAAAATGCCGCGAACTTGTCGGCAGAGATGAACAAGTACCATGAGACTTTCCAGATGAAATCAATGGGAAGTTTTGCCATGAATTATGGCATCCACAAACTGGAATCGGGAGAGGTATTACTGGAAGGTGTGCCAGTAACCTGGATTGCTGATGATTTTGAAGTGATGTCCAGCAATATTGACAGTATTCAATATATTCCAGGAGTAGGCGATACCGTGAAGATAATTCCTTATATCAGAGGTGAATCTGTAGATGGAGAAAACAGCAGAGTGTCTTCAGCTACATTGGGCTTCAATATTGTTCAGCCAGAAGAGCAGTTTGCCTATTATATGTTTGATGATGGAGCAGGTGGAGTATTAAGCGACAGCTCTGGTTATGCCTATAATGGAGCACTGGTGAATATGGATGATACAGACTGGGTAACAGGAGTGGATTCTTATGCTTTGGATTTTGACGGTGATGATGATAATGTGTATCTGGGAGAAGAAATTGCTCAGGAATATGACGATCTGCTGACTCTGGCTGCCTGGATAGCCATAGACAGCGGGAATCATGGAGAATGGGGCACAATACTAACCGAGAACTCAGATTTAGATGGTAATCAGGTTACCGGTTTTACTTTAGAAATGAAAGTTACTTTTGATGAAAGTAATATGGGCAACGGTAATGGCAATGGCAATGGTAATGGTAATGGCAATGGTAACGGCAATGGTAATGGCAACGGTAATGGCAACGGCAACGGAAACAGTGGAAATGGGAACGGAAATAGCAATGGAAATGGCGGCAACGGCAACCACTGGGGCTGGGGCTGGGGTGGTGGCAATAATGGCAATCACTATGGCTGGGGCAATGGAAATAGTGGAGATGAATATATAGATTTCCATTTTGAAATTGTTACATCCAGCGGCTTAGAGGATGTGGATTTAAGAGTATATGACTGGGAAATAGATATTCTTGACTGGCATTATATAGCAGTAGTAGTAAATACAGAAGACCAGACAATAAGTTTAGGCTTAGTGGATGAAGATATCTGGGCAGTAGAGTCCATAAGCGCCACTTCCTTACCAGCCAGAGACGCAACAAGCAATATCACGCTTGGCAGTATCCTGGATGCAGATGGTGACTATGGTCAAGGCAATGGGCATGGTAATAACGGCAATCATTATGGCTGGGGTAATGGTAATGGTAACGGTGGCAATGGCAATGGCAATAGTGGTAATGGTAATGGCAATAATGTTAATGGCAATGGTAACGGTGGAAATGGCAATGGGAATGCCTATGCCTGGGGCTGGGGGCATGGAAATTGCCACGGTTATGGACCTTGTCCGGTAACATATTCCGGTTTTGATGGCTCAATAGATGCTTTGAGATTGATAGCAGATGCCATGACCCCTCAGCAATTGCGTCAACTAATGCTTTATCATGGAGTGATGAAGCCAGTTTTGAGGGATTGGAAAATTTAGCGGAAACATGGTAATGTCTGCTTGAGCAGAAAAAAAATAATTAGGAGGTTATGATGGGAAAAATTAATTTAATATTAGTTGTCTTAATGGCATTAGTGATAGGCACAAATTTAAGCAACTTACAGAGTAATTTAACCAAAATTAATGATTCCTTAGACCACAGCCTCCTGAATATGCAGACGGAATTATTGGGAAGCTATGCTCTCAGCTATGGCATGCAGAAGCTGCAATCCGGAGAAGTGATAATGCAGGGCGTGGCACAAACCTGGAATACGCCGCAATTTGCGTTAAGTATAGGTGAGATAGACAGCATATGTTATATACCGGTAGCAGGTGATACAGTGGAGGTGATACCTTATATCAAAAGCTGGCAATCCGGTCAGTCTATAGCCTCAAATTCACGAGCCTTAATAGATTTTTTTATTACTCAGCCCGAAGATCAGTTTGGCTATTATACAATGGATGAGGGTTCCGGCACAACTTTAACAGATCTATCTGATTTTGGTTATGATGGGACCATGATCGATATGGATGACAGTAGCTGGATAGAAGGTATGTATGGTTCCGGATTAACCTTTGATGGGGATGAGGATTATGTGGACATGGGTTCAGATATAACTGAAGAATATGATGATATGCTGACAATTGCAACCTGGGTAAAATTTGAACAGGTAGGACCTGTAGATTTTGGTAATATTATCACAGAAACTTCTGATGATCAGGGTAATCAGATCACTGGATTTACGCTGGATGCTAAAACAAAATTTGTAGGTCATCCAACAATTGATCTTCGGTTTTTTGTCGTTACCAATATTGGCAATGAAAGTGTTACTTTACAAATTGCTGAAGATCAAATGGACTTTCTTGCCTGGCATTTTATTGTAGGAGTTCTAAATATGCAAAAACAGGAGATCATGGTAGGTGTGGTGGATGCTGATCTTTGGGCAATAAATAGTATTAATGCAACAGGCATGCCAGCAAAATCCAATAGCAGTGTTTTAACGATCGGGCATATTGTGGGAGCACCAAATGGCCAGGGAAGAAAGTCCGGAGTCAATGGATCACTGGATTCAATGCGTTCAATAGCAGATGTGATGACAATCGGTCAATTGATGCAATTGATGATCTATGATGGGATAAAGATGCCAAAATTAGTGGAATGGAGAATCTAGATGTATTATCGAGAAAAGATTTTAAAATGGTGGTCAAACCTGCGCTGGTTTATGATCCTGGTAGTAATGTGTGTGGGAACACTGGAATTATTGCACAATTCCGGAGCTTATCAACCTTTAGTATATCTGGGAGTTTTTGGCGGATTAGTGGCATTGAATCTATATTTTCATCTACAGAAAGGTGGTGAAAGTCAGTTTGCAATAATTATTCAGATAGTACTGGATATAGTATTTGCTACTTTATCAGTTCACTTGACCGGAGGTCCAGGTAGTTATTTCAGCTGGTTATACTTAATCCCGGTGATAACTGCAAGTTTATTGATCCCCCGGACGGGTGGAGTGACGACAGGTTTGATAGGCACATTTTCATTGCTGGGTTTGATAGCGAGTTACCGGCTGGGCTGGCTGGAGTCGCCTACAGGGAGCTGGGAGGATTTTGGCACGATCTATTTATTATCGTATTCGGGATTGTTCTGCGTAATCGGATTTATAGTAAATTATTTAAACGATCTAACTGTGAATGCTGGTATAGATAAGCATGAATCGGAGAAAGAGAAGGTATTAGTTAGTGAAAGACTTGACAAAGTAAGCGAAGAAAATAAGAATATGAATAAGTTATGTGAGGCTGTGAAAGATATCGTGTGGATTGATCGGGATATAAATACGCAATTATGTGTAGTATCCTTATCATTGAAGCGGATAAAGAAGGCGGCAGCGGAATTTGAGAATGATGATTTAGCTCGGAGCAGCAATGAGATAGCTGATTCGGTAAATAAAATGATTGCAATATTAGAAAGTATGGAGAGTTTCAGGCAGAAGAGTGCGATCACTTCTGAGGAGTAGATATGAAAAGGGTTTTAATAGTAGATGATGATAAGAATATCAGAGATTTATTAGAAGAATTTCTGCGAGACGAGGGGTATTTGACCACTTCTGCAGTAGATGGGGAAGATGCTCTTGAGAAGCTGGAATATCAGAAGTTTGATCTTTATGTACTTGATATCTGCATGCCGCGGATGGATGGTATGCAATTGATGAAAGAGATCAAACGTCGTCATCCATTTGCAGTGATCATAATCACCACCGGTTTTTCAACACTGGAGAATGCCGTACGGGCTATTCGGGAAGGGGCATTTCATTATATAGCCAAACCAATAATGGCAGATGAATTTCTGGATGTAGTGCGGCGAGGATTTGCCTATGCAGAAAGTCTGGGTTCTCCTGATATACTCGAGACGGGCACCAAATCCAAGCTGGAAAGGACTTTACCTCAGATGCTAAAGGGTTTTTCCGCTGATGATGTAATGCAATTTGAAGAGATATCAATAATCAGACATTATCAGCCTGGAGATATTGTTCCCATGGATGATAAGAATGGCAGCATAATACTGGTAGAGTCTGGCGAACTGGGTGTGTTACTGGGAACGATCAAAGTAGAATCGCTCTATGCAGGTCAATGTTGGGGCGAGGAATCTTTTTTAAATATCAGTTATTTATTTACCGGCTTACGGGCGGTAACAGAAGCGAGGGTACGGCATTTTAGAAGGCAGCAGATCATGGAATTTTTTAGATTTCGGGATGAAAGAGCCTTAAAGCGTTATACCATAAATCTGATGTATATATTTTATCAGCGCTGGAAAAGTGCTCTGGGAAAGCTGGGATTATTCGTGGGTTATGAAAAGGTGACAAAAGAGAATGAAGATGGAACTAAAGTATAATATAAGTGAAGCAGATATGCAGGAAATACCGCTGAAGGGTCGTCCTCGTTTGCGGTATTTGCATAATTTAATGATGAAGAACCGGACCTGGCAGAATTATAGTGACCAGTTGACAGCCCATTTTCTGGAATTAATGTCGGGCAAAAAAGCTTCGGATCTTGATATGGGCGCTGCCGGATGCAGACGGCAGGTCTGGATGAGAATTGATGGGAATAAGGCACCTATTGCGGAATATGGCAACCTGCGAAAAGTTGACGAAGAGATATTTATTTTAAGTTTTGTGGAAGAGGAATATCTGGAAATGCTATTGAAAAATGGAGCCCTTGATCTGGCGATAAATCCGGAATCCGGAGAGCAAAATCGTCGAGCTCGTGGAAATATATATCTTGATCAAAACGGGTTGGCTCTAAACATGCGGTTAATAAATGCAACTCCCATGTCATTAAATAGTATGGGTTTTTCACAGGCTGTAATAGAACGGCTTGATATGGATAAGGAGAAGTATGGTCTTACTTTGATAACGGGACTAACCGGTTCGGGAAAGAGTACAACACTTGATGCCATTATTGACTATAATAATTCCAGAAATAATGGTGAGATCATTATAATAGGAAACCCGATCGAATATATTCATCCTTCCAAGAAATGCCTGGTGAGGCATCGGGAGGTAGGTACAGACGTGAATTCCTTTGCGGGCGGAATTATTCAGTCCTTACGCCAGGACCCTGATATGATCGTGATAGGCGAGATCAGGAATTCTACAGAAATTGCTGCTGCACTGGAGATCACAGATAGTGGACATAAAACTTTTTCTACTTTGCATACCAGTTCGGCGACAGATACACTGCACCGTTTCATTGCCGAATTTTCGGCAAATGAGCAGGACCGGATCCGTCATCGGCTGGCGGACACACTCAGTATCGTAATATCTCAGCGACTGCTGCCGGGGAGGACGAAGGGCAGAGTGATGGCCAGGGAAATTTTATCGGTAGACAGTTCTGTACGTGCAGCAATTCACAATAACAATCTGGCGGAAATATATCAGATGATGAATGAGGGACAGACACGCGGCATGCTGACAATGGAACAGGATTTATTCCGATTATATCGCAAAGGACTAATCACAAAAGAAACCGCGATAAATTTTTCAAACAGCAAAGTGAGAATAGCACAATTAATGCAATACACTTAGGATAAATAATGGCAAAAAAAACTCGGAAATATTATTTTGGGATCTTTGAAGATGGACCAATATTGAAGATTGCTCAGATCATCAATAGTAATGGGCATCCGATATTGATTGATCTAAAAAAAACCGAGATGGAATGTTCCATTTATCATGAGGGTGGTCGTAATTTTGATACCCAGACCCCGGAAATTGAGAGTGAAGAGCTGATAATGGAATCACTTCCGGGTATAAGTTTAGGAGAAGAAAGCGAATTAGACTCAGTAATTTCTCCGCATGAGCATCTTTTAAGTATTTTTCCTTTAAACCAGGGTCGAATTGGACTTAATGCCAATGATGAGAAACTATCGATAAACTATCTGGATAGATCAATACGAAGTTTATCCCGGCGTGATCTGATAAAGCTGAATCTTTTGAATGCAGATGAAATGCGTGATAAAGAAGTGATGTGGGGACTGGTGCAAACCGCTCAGGATCAGACTTGTATATTAATCCATAAGGGAGAGAACAGGTTATTCAGCTATTTACAGAAATACAATCAGATTCAAAGTGAGCGAAAATATTATTATAGTTTGATAGACAGCAATGACATTTCGCTGATCAATGCTGTCCGGATGAACTATGAATTGAACAAAGAAGATGATCTACTGGTGATCTACCTGGGTTTTGATTATAAGAAAGGCATTTTGATGAAGGGCGACGAATTTGTCAAAAGTCTGCCAATCTTAACCAGTTCAGAATCAATTGATTTGGAGCATGAGATATGTTCCCGCCTGGCATTATATCAGGATGAGATGGAAATTCCTCATGTAGAGAAGGTGATTGTTTGCGGAGAATACTGTCAGGATGCGATGATCGATGCGATTGCCAATACTTTTCCCGCGGCAGAAGTAAGTAGATTCAAATTTAGTGATTTACTCTTTGCAGAAGAACTGGGTGAGGAATTGCCCGAGGAAGAGCTGGCAGCTTATGTGATACCAATATCAATTGCCTGTAAAATATTACATAGTAAATCAACTCAGATACTTCAGACCAATTTCCTGGAAAAGAAAGTAATAAAGAGCCAGAAAATAGTTCAGTTTTCCTGGCATAGCTTTCTCATGTTAGCAATTCTGCTGGGGATCAGCTTTACCTTTACGAATAATATCATGGATATACAGAATCAGCTAAATGTTCTGGAAATGCAATATGAGACCAAAAAAGGTGAGTATGAGCAGATAAAATCTGAGCATGATCCAGGGCCAGGAATTCAGGATGAGATACAAAGGCTAAGTAATCAATTAGATAAAATGAAATCATTATATAACAATAAGGCAATCTGGTCTCAGATTCTGGAAAGTCTCACTAAGATGTTTGAACAGAATCCAGTAAGCTGGTTGACGAATATACAGGGTAATAGTGATGGATTTTCGATATTTGGGTCAACTACAAAGCGGGAAAACATAGTCACAATATCGAGCTGTTTCCCGGAAGGAACCATAAAAAGCGTACAATCAAGCGAATGGGAGAACCAGATAATCTGGACATTTGAAATAAGATATCGTTATCTACCAGCGTTGCCTATTGTGCAAAGCTGGGGTGATGTAAGTGAGCAGCAAACCAGAGAAAAGCCGAAAGAAGCTACCGATAGTCCGCCAGCAGAAGCAACCGGCAGTGGTCAAGTTGAGAAGCCTGAATCGGCATCATCGGCAAACAACGAACATGCCATGAAGCTTGATCCTGTTTTGGAAGAGTACCGTCAGATTTCAGAGTATTATTATGAATATAAGCATGATGAGCTGATTATCAAAGCTCAGGAATTCATTGATAAATATCCCCGTAATATACTGGCAATCAATTGCCGTTATTTATTGGGTGAAATCTATTTGAGAAGAGAGAAACTTACTGAAGCAGAGCGGTTATTTGATAAAGTATTAAGTGTAGAAAGTCCGATGGAGCCGTATGCTTTGTATCAGCAGGCTCAGATTTACAGAAAAACTGATCGACCTTATCTGGCGATAGTGAACCTGAATCTTTTAACCAGAAAATATCCTAAGAGTGATGTGATACCCAAGGCAAAGAGTTTATTGGACAAACTGGCGGATTACCATGAATAATGCTTTAAGGATAACATTGATCGTATTTGTACTGCTATTGCTGGTAGTAGTAGCGGGAACTATGTATCAAAAAAAAAATCAGAAGAATATTGCTGATCTAACAAGTAAAATAGCAGATATTGAGAGTAAAATCCAAAAAATTGGTGAAGAATCTGCACTGAATCTGGAGCAGATGAAAGAACTGGAACGAATCAAAAAACTGGTAGAGAAATTTAATAAAACAATATTGAAATACGATAGTCCACCGATCACTTTTAATTATCTACTGGATATTCTGAGTATAATGAAGGATGATCTGGTGTTTAATTTCAATTATTCCGAGCAAAAGCATGATGGCGGAATGATTACCAACTCATATTTAATCAAAGGCTCAGCCGGTTTAAATCAAATATATCAGCTGATTTCAAATCTTGAGAAACAAAGCTCAATTTATTACATATATAATCTGGCAATATTTTCACCGGAGATTACGGTATCTGATACAGTAAATTATTCTTTTATGCTTGATTCTATCAGTGAAAATGCTGTTCCACAGAAAGTGGAAACCAAGTTGAAGAAGATCAAAACTAACCCTAAAGTGGGTAGATTATTTACCTGTGGGCTATTGGAAAATAAACTGGCAGCCGAGAAAGCACTCAGAGATCGTAATGTGGGGTTATTGAATCTAAATGATCTTAGTTTGATAGCCGTTTCAGGAGAAGAAGCAATATTCCGGGATAGACAGGGAATAATGCAAATTCTTATCTCAGGTGATAAAGTGATAGACGGTGAATTAACTGAGGTGAATTCAGAAGAGAGCCGGGTGAGTTTTATGATGAATACGAGAGGTGGCGGAAAAGAGGAGAAGATTTACTATATCGGAACTGGAGGAAATCAATGATCGGGTATAAAAAACTGATGATTCTGATATTTTTGTTTACACTAACCTGGCAACTGGTCTGCAGGGAAGAACAGGATAATACCATTTCGCTGAGCAAAACCACTACAATCAATGATGCCTTGCTGGCAATAGAAAGGATTTCAATCAAAGCAGAAAAGAAGAAGATATATAACCTGTCATCATCTAATTCAGTTCTGGGTGTTCCTATCAAAAATACATACTGGAAAGATGCTCTGGAGATTATTTGTAGAATCCACAATTTGAGCATAGAAGAACGGGCAGGCACAATTCTGATCAGCGATTCGGGAGCAATGGAAGACAAAAGTGAAGAGACCATGCAAAAAAGGCAGGTGAAGATCAGTGCTTCAGTTCTGGAAATTAAGAAGACCGTAGCAGATAATATTGGTATCAACTGGGCATCAATCATTGATGGTGCAGTCGATTTTTCTGGCAGTATTGCTTTTGGCGGTGCTACAGCTATTGGTTCTGATTTATTTCAGGCAGGTGCTGGCAGCACCACAGAATCGGGTAATCAGAGAATTTCTGTGGATGTATTAATGGCTATTCTGGAAGAAAATCAGGATGGTGAAGTGCTGGCAAAACCATCTATCTACGTGGACTCGGGTGAGAAAGGTTTTATTCAGGTAGGTAAGGATTTCTCTATAAAAACTGTGGATGACGCAGGTAATACAACTGACCAGTTTTTTTCAACTGGTGTGATCCTGGACGTGGTTCCCACCATAATTGCTGATGAAGATGGCAATGAAGCAATTAATATGAGAATAGTTGTGGAAAGGTCTTCTGCTATTCCCGGCGAAGTTTCTACTGAAATCACTAAGAGCAGAGCTACCAGTTCAATTACCATGTATGATGGTGAAGAGACTACGATTGGCGGATTGTATGACAAAGATGAAACCCGTTCTCGAGGGGGAGTACCAATCCTTAAGGACTTACCCTGGTGGGTGTTTGGTTTACGGTATGTATTTGGCTATGAATTGCATAATGTAACAGAAAAAGAGCTTGTAATTATTATCAAAGCTGAATTGATCGATTCGGTTCTGATCAGAAAGAGTAAGAAGTAGTATTATGAAATCATTTAGATGGATATGCCAAGGAATTTTCTTACTGGTTACGTTTTTGTTACTGACTGGGTGTGGTTCATCAACTGCTCCTGAGGATGGAGATATTCCGGTAGGATTAGATATTGAAAAACTTACAAATTTCAGTATCAAACTATCCTGGATACACGAAAGCACAGGTACTGATACCATATTTTATCAGGTTGCCAGGAAAAGCGGTACTGCTAACTGGGTAGAAAACTATGTGATACTGGAAAGCGATGTACACGAATTGATTGATTATATCCCTACAAGTGACAGTTTAGTGTATGCCTACAAAGTACGATATTATAATTCCACGCTGGGACTTACTTCTGCCTATTCGGAAGTAATTGCCTATTTTTCCGAATATACTTATCCCACAGATATGCTGATAACACAGGTATCACAATCAGCCATGGAGATTTCCTGGCAAGATCATTGCCAGGGTGAAGAGGGATATGTGGTTGATAGAAAGGTTAATGATGAGGAGTGGGAAAATGGCTATATTCTGCTTGCCCCTAATAACTGGCAGATAACTGATAATGTGAATCTCTTTGATACTATTACTTATCGAGTATATGCATATGTAGGAAATTCAGTGACTGGCTATCTGACTAAGGAGCATTTCGCCACTTTGCTTTCTCCTTCAGGTCTGAGCTGCACTATTCCTGACTTAAATAAAATTCGTCTGCAATGGCAGGACAACAGTGAGGGAGAAGACGGTTTTATCATTGATAAGAAAACAGGCAACCTGGACTGGGAAACAAATTATTGCCTAATCGACAGCAATACAACCACTTATATTGATGACAATCTATTGCCTTGTGGAGTATTACAGTACCGGTTAAAAGCTTATAAGGGTGTATTTTTGTCCGGAAATTCCAATATTGATACTTTGAGTGTTAATCTGGAAATTATCGGTTCCTATCCCACCTCCGGTTCTGCCTATGATATTTTTATTCCGGTGGATAATATCTTTATCCCGGAATGGACAGCTTTTATCTCCGATGGTTATGAAGGTCTGCTGATACTAGATTGCAGCAATCCTTCCAGTCCCGGAGCAGTGGCAAATTATCAGGAGCTTTGGGGAGACAGGACGCTCTCATCCTTTGTGAAGGATAATTTTGTATATGTAGCCACGCAAAGTCTGGCTACTGCTGTGGGTGGTATCCAGAAAGTGGATATCACATCGTTTCAGACTCCGATAATTTCCAATGTCACGGAAACAATCGGGATACCAAAGGATTTGTATGTAGAGGGTGATTTTGCATATTTAGCAGAAGGTGCTAATGGCATGACCATTATGTATATAGCGTCTTCCATACCGGTATCAGTTTCCAATGTTCCTCTTAATGATGCCCGAAAGATTTATGTGCAGGAGAATAATGGCAGCGTAAATGCATTTGTGGCAAATGGTTTGAATAATGGTTTGGAGATCATTGACGTAACCGATCCTTATTTTCCATCACAGGTAGCATCTTTGCCGGTGTCCGGACTGGCAAATGATGTATTTGTCCAGGGAGATTATGCTTTTTTATCAAATGGAGAGGAAGGTCTTGAAATTATTGATATCAGCAATTTGTCGTCCCCGGTTATAATCAAAAATATAGCAACAGGAGGATTTACGAATGGTGTTTATGCTGAAGATAATTACATATATATCTCAGATATCGAAAGAGGATTTCATGTGATAGATATTAGTGATCCGGGTAATGCCTACATTCTGGGCAGTCTGGCTTTAGATACGGAACCTGTTTCTATCCATCTGGCTGGCAGTTACGTTTATCTAACCGATAACGCAGGTGTAAAAATTATTAAAATTAAACCTTAAAAAATAGGAGGATACTATGAAAAGATGTGTATTTTTTGTTTTACTGGCACTAAGTTTTGTGCTTTTCGCAGATACTGAAATCCCGGCGGGATCAGTTAGCGGGAACTGGAATTTGGTTGGTAGTCCTTATAATGTAAATGGAGAAATCCAAATTGATGCCGGAACTACTTTAACCATTGATGCAGGTGTAACCGTAAATTTCACCGGTCACTACAAGTTTATTGTCCTTGGTCAAATTCTGGCAGTAGGAACTAATGGAAATGAGATTATCTTTACCGCGGATGACGATGTAGCTGGCTGGCATGGATTGAGATTTCTTAATACTACAACTACAGGACAGGACGAATCTCAACTAATTTATTGCAACCTTGAATATGGAAGAGCTACTGGTATTTCTTCTGATTATCAGGGTGGTGTTTTATACTGCCTGAATTCTTCCGAATTATTGATTCAGTATTGCACATTTAGTGATAACAGTGCCACTACAGGTGGAACCATGTATCTCCAGAATTCTGATATTGAGATGAATTTTGTCGAGGTCACAGGTGGTGTTGCCAGCGGTGCTGGTGGTGGAATCTATTTAAATGGTTCAGATATTATTCTTTCTGATTCTGAAATCACTGATAATTTTGCTGTTTATGATGGTGGTGGTGTCAATTGCTTTGCTTCTAATCCGGTATTTACACGTGTCTTGATAGCTGGAAACACTACAAACTGGAATGGTGCTGGTATTTCTGTATTTAATAACTCTTCTCCCACTTTTACAAAGCTTACTATGGTGGGAAATTTAGCTAATCAGAACGGTTCTGCTATTGCCTGTCTATATGGCTCTGTGATCAATATGGTTAATTCTATTGTCTGGAATAATGCTTATAATGCCATATATGTTGAGCAGGGAACAACCTGCAATATTACGTATTCTGACCTGGCTACAGGCTCAGGTCAAAGCTATTATGGTATTGGCTGTATCACAGCAGACCCATTATTCACCAATCCTGCAATTGGAGATTATTCACTTTCCTGGGACAATATGCCCACACACGATGAGACCATGTCTCCTTGTATTGATGCAGGTGATCCTAATGGAGCTGCTGATCCTGACGGCACAATTGCTGATATGGGAGCGGTTTATTTCGTTCAAACAGGTATTCAGGGCACAGTTACACTGATCGAAGGAAATGGCGAAGTTCAAGATGTGGAAATTACTGCAACTTTGCTTGCGCCACCTAATACGGAATATGTCACTAATCCTGATAACAGCGGGAGCTATATGTTTACCCTTCCTTCAGGCACCTATGAAGTAGTAGCTGTTCTGGAGGGATACAGCACAGAAACTTTTGAATCTGTAGAAGTAGCTTCTCAACTGATTACTCTGGACATTGAGCTTACTCCTCCACCTCCGGGAGAAATAGTGGGTGTAGTAACTGTAGAAGGTATTGGAAACCCCACTGCTGTTTTAATCCAGGCAGGTGCTTATGCCACCTATCCTTATGCAGTTTTAGACCCATTTACACAGGAAATTTTATATTATGAATATACTCTAAGTTTAAGCCCGGGGGTTTATACTGTAACGGCAAGTCTTGCTGGTTATGAAACTCAAACTGAGGCAGGCATAATTGTCGTTTCAGGACAACAGACCGAAGACATTGATTTCTATCTGCCTTTGATCACCAATGAAGGGACAATTACAGGAGTGGTAGATCTGATCAATGGTGCAGGAGATGTAGAAGATGTAATCATTTCTGCCGGAGATGTGACTACTTCCCCTGCAGCAGACGGCACTTATGAAATCGATTTATTAAATGGTGTTTATGATGTTACTGCTTCTCTGGACGGATTTTCTCTGCTTACCCAGAAAAATATCAATGTTACAGCTTTCCAGATTACTCCAGACATTAATTTCACTCTTATTGGTGGCTGGGAACAGATTGAAGGCACTCAATACAGCATGATTGTATATGCCACAGTTACTTATGATGGAGCATTTGTGGGCAATGACGGCAGCAACCAGTTAGCCGCGTTTGGGTATGATGAAACCGGGACTATTGAACAATGCCGCGGTAATGCCACCTGGGTAGCTGGCAGTCATTTCCTTTGGGATAATTTCTATGCTCTGGATGGTTTCTGGTATATCACTATTGTGAGTGATGATAATAGCGGAACCGATCTGCTCTGGTTTGATTTCTATAATTCAGAAACAGGTGATATTGAAGTATGCAATGAAATGGTATTCTTTGAGGACGGTCTTTATGATATTGGTCTCGATCTCACAATAGATTCTCCTCTTACAGATGTTACTTATGATCTGGTAGAAGGCTGGAACTGGGTTTCCTTTAACAGGCTTCCAGTAAATTCTTCTGTATCCAGTGTTTTTGACGTACTGGATGATGTCCCTGATATTTTCCATGTGAAAAATCAAACTTCTTTTGCTCAGTATGATATCCCCAGCACTTCATGGGTTGGCGGATTACATAATATTAGCTGGGATACTGGCTATAAGATTCAGATGCACAATGATTTTGCTGGTTTCACTTTTAACGGTGAGATGATCAATCCTATTACTCATCCCATAAATATTGAGCAGGGCTGGAACTGGATAAGCTATATTCCTGAGACTACTTTACCAATTGCGGAAGCTCTTCAGAGTATTTCCATACCTGATAGTACCTGCCTCAAAACCCAGTCTCAGTCAGCGGTGTATTTTGGCGCCTGGATTGGTGATCTGCAAAATATGGAAGCTGGTAAAGCATATTTACTTAGCTGGCCCGAAGTTCCAAATGAACCACTCTTTCTGGTATATCCTCCCGAAACAGAAGAAGTACGGTCTGCTGAGGATATAGAACCTGTTTCTAATCTGGCAAACTGGCAGCCAGTAACTGGCAATCTATCAAATATGATCTTGATGGCTGAGCTGACTGCTAATGAAAATGCGATCACTAATGACTCTCAATATTCAGCAGGTGTTTTCGATAATAAAGGCAAATGCCGCAGCATTGGTAAACTGGAAAATGATTTCTGGTATTTCACAATCACTGGTGATGCACCTGAGCTGCTGGAGTTCAGAATCTATGATAATGCTGCAAAAACTACGATAACGTCTACTAATTCTATCAGATTCGAAGCAGACAGCATAGTGGGTAATCCCGCTAACTTATTTAAGATTGATTTCCAGACAGGAGAAGTTCCTGTTAACTCCCAGTTTGTACTTAATGGCAATTATCCCAACCCCTTCAATCCTACGACCATGTTCAGTTATAATATCCCCGAAGGCGGAATGGTAAATCTCTCGATCTATAATGTAAAGGGTCAGCTGGTGGAAACTCTGGTCAACTCACATCAGGACGCTGGTGAACACACTATCAATTGGAGTGCTGATAACCAAAGCTCGGGTATCTATTTCTATAGACTGCAATCCGGCAGCAATCAGATTACCCGCAAGTGCATCTTAATGAAATAAACTGATATTTTGATAATGACCCCGGATGATTTTATCCGGGGTCTTTTTGCATAGGAGAGTTATTATGAAAAATTATATTATTATTATCATGTTATGCCTTTGTTCCCTGTTTCTGGCAGCCGATCCACCGGACTGGCAGCCTATCACGGGAACAGAATTTTCCATGATCTTATTTGCCCGTATTGCTTATAATGACTCTTTTCTTACCAATGAAAATGAACCTGTGGTTGCTGCCTTTGGTCCCGGGGGAGATGCTGACTGCCGTGCTATTGCCGGCTGGCAGGATTATGATCCTGATGGCTTCTGGTACTATAATATCGTAGGTAATATCAACGGTGAAACTATTACATTCAAGTTCTATGATGCTGATATCGACAGTGTGCTGGAATGTCTACAGTCTTATGAATTTCAAAACAATGCTAATATTGGCACTCCTTCCGAACCGGAACTGCTGAGTGTAGATACCAGTATGATCTCTGGAAACGTAAGCTTATGCACAATTACTCCCCCTGCCGGAAATATTCAGGATGTGGTTATATCAAATGGCTACTATTCTGTTCAACCCAGTATATATGGTCACTACCAGCTTCCTTCTGAACCGGGCAGCTATATTGTGACCGCTACTTTGACTGGCTATAATCCGGAAACTATTGCAGATGTGGTTGTTCTCCAGGGGCAGGCAACTGAAAATATTGATTTTAACCTGATCGACTGGGAGACTCTCAGCGGTACACAATACAATATGGTGGTGATGGCGCAAGTGCTGATCACCGGAGAACCACTGACCGGTAATGGATATAATCATGTTGCTGCTTTTGGTCCTGATGATGATTGCAGGGGTGTAGCTGTCTGGCAGGAACCCAATCCGCCTTACTGGGAAGGTTACTGGTTTTTCACAATTGTAAGTAATACAGAAGCGGACACAATTTCTTTTCAGGTATATGACAGCAGTAGTCAGTCTGTTTATGATTGTCTGGAAACCATTGTTTTTGAGAATGATGCTACCCTTGGTTCGCCATCAGACCCTCTCATGATCAATGCTGATCTGAATGTAACCCAATACATTGATCTGGGTTCTGCCTGGAATTGGATTTCCTTTAATGTGCATCCCCCGGATACTGCCATTGAAAGCGTATTTGGCTCACTTGAGCCTTATGTATATCAAGTTAAAAACCAGGCTCAATCTGTTATTTATTACGAATCTATTGATACCTGGCTGGGTGACCTTACCCAGATCAGCGATGGTGAATCTTATCTCATATACATGTCTGAGGCTTACAATGATTTCTCTCTGGAAGGTGTACCTGTTGCGACAGATACACCCATATCATTAACTGCTGACTGGAACTGGATCGCCTATTATCCGCAATTGATAAATGATCTTGATACGGCTCTCAGCAGCGTTGTTCCTGAGGTTATCCAGGTGAAAACGCAGGCTCAGTCTGCCAATTATATTAACCCGCCCGGCTATTGGGTTGGAGATCTTCTGCAAATGGAACCCGGCACCGGCTATAAAATAGATATGTCTTCTCCTGCACAATTGATTTATGGTTCCAGAGAAAGCAATCATCAGCCGCAGACTCCACCTACTGATGATCCACCCTTCTGGGAGCTGATCAGTGGTACCCAGTATTCCATGGTTTATATGGCAAATATTCTGCTGGATAGTGAAGTTTTCACTGGTGACAATGGAAATCTGGCAGCAGCTTTTGGTGAAGATGGCGATTCTGATTGCCGCAGTATTGCTTCGTGGCAACCTCCTAATCCACCTCATTACGACGGTTTCTGGTATTTTACAATTATTGGTAATGCAAATGACGATGACATCTTCTTTAATATTTATGATGCTTCTGCTGATGAAGTGTACTCTACGCAGCAATCAATATTATTTGATGACAATGCTACTATCGGCTCGCCTTTTGAACCTGAAACCCTTAATTTCTCATCTTCCGCCCAGGATAATAATGAGATCACACCTGCTGCAGCCACAGATATGCATATCTACCCAAATCCCTGGAATCCCCTCACATCAGTGAGCTTCACCCTGGAAAGCAGCCAGCCAGCCAGACTATCTGTATATAACCTCAGAGGACAAAAAATAATTACCTTAATAGACGAAATCTTAGCAGAAGGTGAACACATAACGCCCTGGAACGGCAATGATGATCAAAATCAGCCAGTCTCCTCAGGCATATACTTTTTCAAACTAACCCTGCCCGACAAAATACTCACCCAAAAAACCCTGCTGCTGAAATAATCTCAACCTGCCACCAGCGGGAATTTTTTATAAGACCTATAGGTCTTATAAGCCCTATAAAATATTTTCCATAAACTCCATTATCTGCTGCTTAATTTCATCCCTGACTTCACGGGTTTTCTCCAGAATTTCTTTTTCATCACCAGTGAAAGATGACGGGTCCTTAAAGCTCCAGTGAAGCCTGCCATCGATCACAAGCCCGGGAAAGACAGGACAGCGTTCAGCGGCGTTCTGATCACAAACAGTGATCAGATAAGAATATGATCTTCCCTGCTTAAAGAAATCAAATACACTGTTACATTCATTCCCTGATATATCTATCCCAACTTCCTGCATCACTTTCACAACCTGGGGATTAAGCTTGCCTGGCTCCAGCCCGGCGCTTTCTGCCCTAAACTGATCACCACCAAGCTGATTACAAAATGCCTCTGCCATCTGGCTCCGGGCAGAATTATGCACACATACAAAGAGAATTCTTTTTTTCATAATATTCCTCCATGTCATCAATATAAAAATCTACCAGAGAAATGTTAAAATACAATAAATAAATTACTAATATTTTTGAAATATCTAACCTATTGAAAAATATGCAGATTAGTCAAATAAATGTGTTGAGTGGAAAGCGTCTTATTTTATTGTGACATAGTAATTTACGGCATTACCTCACAAAAAAAAATATTGTGCATGTATTTGTTGAAAAGTGCGAAAAACGTAACAGGCATGGGTTAAAGCTATATTAATTGGAAAATTAGACTGTTACATTATGGTTACAATTTATATTAGTAGCGTAATATGATAATTAAGAGAGATATATAACTGGGAGAATCGATTGAAAAGGTATAATGTAAGAATTGTTTAGCCGCGAAAGCCGCGAATACCACGAAAAAATATGATGTGAAGCAAGAAGGCATGTTAGATGTAGATCAAACTTTCCAGTTTGATGGAAATAAAAGGCTTAATCCGGGAGGATTAAGCTACATAAAGCAATTCAATTTTAACCACTGACCACACTGACCACACGGAGGTATCAACCATTGCGAAGGTTATTCGACCATTCGCAAGGTTTTGGTAGTATTTTTTTTATTGACAGGATTGCAAGTAATAAGAGATTTTGTAACCAAATAAATTTAAAGGAGTAATTCATGATTAATTTTACAGGTAGATTGCGAAACAACTAATCGCAACTGATCTACTTAGAAAGCAAAACTAAGAAAAAATCAATAAGCTGCCGCAGGCAGAATATATATTGGTGGGATCAGTAGCGTGAGGTAAAAAACGCCTGAATTCCACCATTTTTGTTTAACAAAAATCCCGGGGGATTCAGGTTTCCCGGGATTTTTTTTATGGAGGATAAGGTAATGAAGAATTTAGGCAGGTTATGGAAATTGATGCGAGGGGAGAGGCATCTTTATATATTTGCGATATTTGCAGTTGCAGTTGCGGCACTGGTAAATTTTATCTGGCCTCTGGTGCTGCGGGTGACAGTAGATAATATCATCGGCAGCACGGTTCTGGACGGCAAGACCTGGATAGACCCGGTTATCAGGTGGATATTTGGAGGGCTGGGCGGTCGCGAGTATTTGATAGGAAATTTGTGGGTATGTTCATTAATACTGATGTTTCTGGCAGCGATACGAGGTTTTTCGCAGTTTTTGAAGGGGAAATGGAGTGCGAAAGCATCGGAGAATATTGCCCGAAGACTGAGGGACAGGCTTTATGATCATATCCAGAAGCTGCCTTATAGTTATCATCAGAAAGTGGAGACGGGAGATTTGATCCAGCGTAGCACCTCAGATATAGAAACGGTGCGGCGGATGCTGGCAGTGCAGCTTGTAGAGATAGGCAGAACGCTATTTATGCTGATCTTTGCATTAAGTTTCATGCTGCCGATGAGTCTGGAATTAACTTTATATTCTATGCTTTTGATGCCGTTTATCATGTTTTTCTCGTTTTATTTCTATCGGAAGATACGCGGAGTATTTGAAGAAGTGGAAAAATCTGAGAGCAGGATGCACAGTGTGATCCAGGAGAACGTGACCGGAGTGCGGGTAGTGAGAGCGTTTGCTGCTCAGAATTATGAGATTGATAAGTTTGATGTTAAGAATACAGACTATACCAAGCAGCTCTACCGGATGATGAAGAATCTGGCAATGTTCTGGTCATTTTCTGATCTATTGTGCGGTATGCAGATGGTGCTGGTGATAGGACTGGCAACCTGGCAGGCAGCAACGGGGAAGATCACTTTGGGAACAATGATGGCATTCACTTCCTATATTGGCATGCTGATCTGGCCCTTCCGTAATCTGGGCAGGATATTAGTGGATATCAGCAAAAGTACGGTATCGATTGGCAGAATAGATGAGATTTTGCAGGAGAAGCCAGAGCAACTGGGAGCGAATGAGGGCAAGCCTATGGCAGGAAGTATAGAATTTGATGATGTGTGGTTTGGCTATGAAGCTGATAAGCCGGTTTTACGAGGAGTGAGTTTGAAGATAGAAGCGGGTGAAACAGTTGCATTTTTAGGTGCTACCGGCTCCGGAAAATCGAGTCTGGTTCATTTATTACCGCGTTTATATGAATATCAAAAGGGCTCAATTAAAATAGACGGCAGAGAACTGCGTGAGCTGGATAAACACTATATCCGGCGGAATATCGGGATAGTGCTGCAGGAGCCTTTCCTCTTTTCCCGCAGTATTGAGGAGAATATTGGAGTAACTGACTGTGATTATTCACATGATGGCATAATCAGGGTAGCAGAACAGGCAGCAGTGCATGAAGTGATCAATGAATTTGATAAAGGTTATGAGACGCTGGTAGGAGAGCGGGGAGTGACGCTGAGTGGTGGGCAGAAGCAGCGGATAGCGATGGCGAGAACGCTGATGCAGGAATCATCTATCCTGATCTTTGATGATTCGCTTTCGGCAGTGGACACCGAGACAGACCGCAAAATACGGGAGCGATTACGCTCCAGAAGTGAGAAAGTGACAACGATAATCATATCTCACAGATTGACCACGATAGCGGAAGTAGACCGGATATTTGTACTTGAAGACGGCAGAATAATCCAGAGCGGCAAGCATGAGGAGCTGGTTCTGGAAAGTGGAATATATCAAAGGATATGGAAACTTCAGAGCAGTTTTGAGGCAAGTGGAACAGCTTAGATAAAGACCCTGCGGATGGTCATCCGACCTTCGCAATAGTCGCACTGGAGATATAGAAATGGAAATTAGTAATCAAATTGAGAAGTTCAAGAGAATTGTGATCAAGCATTGCGCAGGTCATTCGATCATTCGCAAGGTTTTAGCAGGGAGATTTTATGCAAGGTTATGAAGAGTATGATTATAATAAACAGTTTGACCCGGCAACTTTTAAAAAGATTGTCGAGTATTTGAAGCCTATGTGGAAAAATCTGGTGATATTATCTTTCTTAATGATAATGACAGCGGGAGTGGATATTATCTATCCGCTCTTTAACCGCTGGGCGATAGATGAATTCATTATACCGGGAAAGACAGGGGGAATCGGATTATTCATAGCTGGATTCATGGGGATATTTGTGCTTCAGAGTTTCAATATCTACTTCTTTATTGTCTGGGCAGGCAAAATAGAAATAGGATTGTGCTACCGGATCAGGCGGGATGGATTCAGGAAGCTGCAGGACTTGGCATTCAGGTATTTTGACCGGACTCCGGTAGGCTGGATAATGGCAAGGATGACTTCTGATACGGGAAGATTAAGTGAGATCATCAGTTGGGGTCTGGTGGATATGGTGTGGGGCAGTGTGCTTCTGGTGGGTAATATAGTGGCAATGCTGCTTTTGAACTGGCGTCTGGCACTTCTAAGTTTAACCATTGTGCCTGTGATGGGAGTAGCTACCTTCTATTTTCACAAGCTGATCCTGAAATCTTATCGTGAAGTTCGCAAAACTAATTCCAAAATTACCGGAGCAGTTAGCGAAGGTATATCAGGAGCTATCACAACCAAAACACTGGTGCTGGAAGATAAGAATTTAACTGACTTCCAGAAACTTACCGGCAGGATGTTCCGCGTCTCAGTACGGGCAGCAGTGATCTCTGCCATATTTCTGCCCATACTGGTAATATTGGGAATGACAGGGACATCTCTGGTATTATGGAAAGGGGGCAATGGTGTAATGCAGGGAACAGTGACCTTGGGTACGCTATCTGCCTTTATCAGTTATATATCTATAATGATGGAGCCTTTATATCAGATAGGCAGGATCTTTGCGGAATTGCAGAATGCACAGGCATCAGCTGAGCGCATCTTCTCGCTGCTGGATGAAGAGGTCGAGATCAAGGATAGTGCAGCAGTTATGGTCAGGTATCAGACTTCAGATTATGGTGTATGCGAAAGCTTGCCGGAGATAAAAGGGTCTATTAGTTTTGAAGGTGTAGGCTTTGAATATAAGGATGGAGAGCGTGTATTAGAGGACTTTGATCTGCAGATAAAATCCGGAGAGAATATAGCTCTGGTAGGTGAGACCGGGTCAGGGAAGAGCACGATTGTGAACTTGATCTGCCGGTTTTATGAACCTCAGCAGGGCAGCATTAAAATTGATGGTGTAGATTACCGGGAGCGACCTTTGCTCTGGCTGCAATCTCAGATTGGCTATGTGCTGCAGACGCCGCATCTATTCAGCGGGACAATACGTGAGAATATCCGTTACGGCTATCTGGAAGCAAGTGAAGAAGAGATCGTGCAGGCAGCTAAACTGGTGAATGCTCATAACTTTATTTCAAAAATGGAAAAGGGTTATGACAGTGAAGTGGGTGAAGGTGGTGCAGGTCTTTCTTCGGGAGAAAAGCAATTAATATCTTTTGCCCGGGCTATAATTGGCAATCCGGCAATATTTGTGCTTGATGAAGCAACTTCATCAGTAGATACAGAAACAGAGCAGATCATTCAGAAAGCTATTCAAGAGATACTGAATGACAGAACCAGCTTCATCGTAGCTCACAGGCTTTCAACTATCAGGTCAGCAGACCGGATACTGGTGATAAGCAAGGGCAAGATACTGGAAATGGGAAACCATGAAGAATTAATGAAAAAACAGGGACATTACTGGCAGCTTTACCGTAATCAGTTTATGGAAGAGATGTATCAGGCGATATAGGAGGCATAATGAGTCAATCAGAAAACAGTAGATTAAAAGAAGTTAAGGCAAAACTGCCTAAGGCGCATTTGATCGGGATTTGTGAAGGTTTGCTGGAAGAAAAGGAAAAATCGATGCAGGAACTAAAGCTGCTGGTGCAGACGATGGGACTTGAGACAGAAAGTATTAATATCCAGAAGCGTGATCATCCCAGCAAGACACTTTATACCGGGAGCGGTTTCATGGAGGAAGTCACCGCCAAAATGGCGGCAGGCGATATTTTGATTTTTGATAATGACCTTCAGCCTTCTCAGATACGCAATATCAGTAAAAAGTTTGAGGTAGAGATATTGGATAGGACAGAGGTGATACTGGAGATATTTCAGCAGCATGCGAGGAGCAAAGAAGCCGTTATACAGGTAAATCTGGCAAGGTATGAATACGAGCTGCCGCGTTTGCGAAATCTCTGGAAGCATCTGGACAGGGAGCGGGGCACAGCTAAAACCGGCGGGACCTCGCGGGGCAGCGGTGAAACACAACTGGAGCTGGATAGACGCTATGTGAGGCAGAAGATCAGTAAAGCCAGAAAAGACTTAAAAAAGATAGCGAGCCAGAAGGAAGTGCAGAGGCAATACAGGTTTTCGCATTTTAAGAAAGTGTGCATTGTGGGATATACTAATGCGGGGAAATCCACTTTATTCAATGCTCTCACAGATGCCAAGGTGCTGGTGGAAGATAAGTTGTTTGCCACTTTGGAATCAACCTCCAAAGCCTTGAACCTGGGAAAGGGTAAAGATGTGATATTATCTGATACGGTGGGCTTTATCTCAAAATTGCCCCATCATCTGGTGGCATCTTTCCGGGCAACCCTGCAGGAAGTGATAGATGCAGACCTGCTTTTGCACGTCGTTGATGCTGCAGATAAAGATTTTGAAACCCATATTAATGATGTGGAAACAGTACTATCAGAAATCAAGGCAGAAAATATTGCCAGCCTGATCGTTTTCAATAAAATTGATCTGATCTCAGCCGAAGAAAAAGAAGAAATTCTGGAAAAATATCCTGAATCGCTATTAGTTTCTGCAGCAAAAGAACTGGGATTAGAAATTTTACTTGATGTAGTAGATAGAAAATTGAATATTGCACACGTAATAAAAATCCTGGTACCTCATCAGGAACAGAAGACAATCTCTCACTTGAATAAGCTGGGAGTGGTATTGGAAAGGAAGTATCAGGAAGAAGGTGTTTTAATGGAAGTGCTTATAAATGAGGAAGATATGCAAAAATTTATCCAATGGAAAATATAAGGAGATAATATGTTTGAAGCTTTGAAGTACAAATTGAATCAGAGATACGAAGGGGAATATGACATAGCCCTGGAGAATTGTGAGCAGATGCTGGAGGAAACACAGGAATTATCGGACAGCTGGCAAAGATATTTTCATGCGCTGGGATTAAAATATAAAATGAGTTGTCAATTGATAGAAGATTGGACAGAGAGTTTTTATCTTAATCACAAAATAGAAGAATTGCAGGCGTTAAATAAGCAACTGTTTTCGGGAGTTACCAGCCGGGAATACAGCACCAGTTTTTTCAATCCTGTATATGCGGCAGCCGAATTTGGAGAAGGGATGGGCAAACTGGCTGCAGGCGTGGCGGCAATGATCCAGCCTTTGTATCACAAAGCCCTTGAAAACCAACATTTTGAGGTAACTCTTTTAGGTAGTATGCTGTTTAAATTGTATCAGGCGAAGCCTGAAGAAGCTGTTTGGAAAGAAATCATCAGCGAGACGATGATGCGCAGGGATGAAGATAGAAGCGAATATCAGCAAAGAAGGCAATATTCTCCCGATCACAGACCGTATCTGGAAATTGTAGAATTATCAGATTTGACTGATTTGCGTTATCTATACCAGTATCTGCATTATATAGGACCCAATGAAATAGAAACTGCCAGATTCTTGAATAGCTATCCTCAGGATAAGACCAATTTACTTGCTAAAACATTAGTAGATGCCTATATAAAGGGATTTGAGAATGATAACAAGGATTACCGGCAAAAAAATACTGTCGCAATTATGTATAATATCGGACAGGAGCAAATCGTGAGGAAAGTGATTCGCATGTTAAAAGAATACGGATTGCAATCCTTGATATCATTTGTGGGCAGCACTAAGGTAAATCCTCAGTACAACTATGATCACCGCTGGGATAGTGCCATCTATCTAACAGATGAGATGGTGAAACAATCGATCAGTTTGTTTACTGAATCAAGTGCCAGAATCGCAGATTTGCTCAAAGGGTATTCCGGTGGTATTTATTTTGACAGATTTGGAGAGAAGCTGTTTTCTCCTGAACAGAAAGATGAATGTCTTAAGCTTGATAAAGAGCAGCAGCAATTAATGAAGACGCTGAATATAAACAAAAGTCAGATCATGGACAAATATGCTCCCCGCTCTGAGACAAGTTTTTGCATCATCGGATTCCCCTTGCCGGAGATAGGGTCTCAGTTTACAGAGATATTTGAAAATACGGCAGAAATAAATATGCTTGATTCCGAACATTGGGAAACAATTCAGCAGAAGATCATTGATGTGCTGGATAAAGCGGATTATGTGGAAGTGAAAGGTAAAGGTGAAAACCTGACCGATATTCGCGTACAGATGCAGAAATTACAAGAGCCGGTAAAGCAGAGCAACTTTTGCAATTGTGGGGCAGATGTAAATATTCCAGTAGGCGAAGTATTCACTTCTCCGCAATTAATGGGAACTAATGGCGTATTGCACGTAACGGATATTTATCTTGATGATCTGCATTATGATAACTTAAAGCTGATCTTTAAAGACGGCTTTGCCAAGGAATATACCTGCACAAATTATGAAGATGCCGAAAAAAATCATAAATATGTCTTTGAAAGTCTGTTTCTGCCGCATACTGAACTGCCTTTAGGTGAATTTGCCATAGGAACCAATACCCTTGCTTATCTGATGGCAAAGAAATTTAATATTTTACCTCAGATGCCTGTGCTGATCATCGAAAAGATGGGTCCTCATTTTGCAATAGGTGATACCTGCTTTAGCTGGGAAGAAGACAAACCGGTTTTCAATCCGGATGGCAAGGAGATCACTGCCAGGGATAACGATGTGAGTATTCTCAGAAAAACAGATATCAATAAGGCATATACAAATAAGCATACAGATATCACTCTGCCCTATGAAGAACTGGCATACATCACAGCAGTGAGTGAGAGCGGAGAACGCTTTGATATTATCAGGGACGGACGGTTTGTGGTGCCTGGCACAGAAGAACTAAATGAACCTCTGGAAGAATTAGACCGGATGAAATGAATTTAAAAGAATATACTGAAAAGAACCGGATTGCCTGGAATGCCGTGATGCCCTATCATCAAAAGGCAAAGAAAGATGAATGGGATAAAAATTTCAGGCAGCCAGGTTATATCATACAAGAGGAACCCGAGCTGAGCAAGCTGAGGGAACTGGGCTTAGAGGGCAAGAAGGTTATTCATCTCTGCTGTAATAATGGCAGAGAACTGCTTTCGCTCAAGAATATGGGAGCCCGTTATTGCCTGGGCGTGGATATCAGTGATGCTGCCATCCAGGGAGCGGTGGATCGCGCTAAAGCGTGCAATATTGATGTAGAATATCTTCGCAGTGATGTTTATGACCTGGGAGATGAATATAATGGCAGCTTTGATCTGGTCTATATGACCATTGGCGGTCTAGTGTGGCTGCCTGATATCAGACGTTTCTTTGCCGTAGTAAATAGATTATTGAAGCCGGGTGGGCAGTTCTTTATTTATGATTCTCACCCGTTCTCTAATCTAATGCCCTGGGAAGGTGATGCTGAGACCAAAGTAGAGATCACTCAGCCCTATTTTCATTCTGAAGCATGGGAATGGAGTGACAGCCTGGATTATTATGGTGGTGCAGAATATGAAGCACCAGTGCATTATGAATTCACCTATACTCTCTCTGAGATACTAATGGCACTAATCGATAATCAGATCGAGATCAGATTCATGGGGGAATATGAAAAAGATATCTCCTGTGGTATGGAATGGTTAGAGCAGAGGAGTATGAAATTGCCTTTATCATACATACTGATTGGGCAGAAACAAAAGGATAATACCGATGAAAATAGAACAAATAAAACTGGAAGGAGCACGAATTGTAAAATTTGAACCAAAGTATGCTGCTTCTATTGCGGATATGTGGAATGCCAGTGCTGAAGGCTGGAACGGTGATATGTGGGATATGACAGAGCAACAGGTGCTCAATGAAGAAACTACCGCAGACAGCCTGGTATTGTACCTGGTTATTGACAATAATGAAAAGGTGTTAGGCTACTGCAAGCTGGAAGAATACAAAGATAAAAAAGCAGTTTATATTCCTCTCCTGAATGTGATACCAGCGTTTTGGGGCAGGAAATATGGCAAAGCCTTATTGCTGAAAGCTCTGGAGAAAACTATTCAACAGGGCTATAATAGATTAGACCTGCATTCCTGGAGCGGAAATACCAAGGCAGTACCTTTATACAAAAAGACCGGATTTTGCTGGCAAACCAGCAATTCTTCCATGTATATGATGAATTATCTGCCTTTATTACTGAATCTGGAGTTATTACAGCCCTGGTTTGCTCAATTAGACTGGTACGCAGATTTAGCTTGTGATCTATGTCTGGAGCCGGACGGTAAAATGGAAGACGGCTTTGAATATTTTCATTATTGCTGGAAGAAAGATGATCTTTTTCTGGAAGCTGTAATTAATGCCGATGCCAAAGGATTGTGCCAAATTCGCTGCAATGATTTTGACCTGAAACTGCTTGCCGGGAACTGCAAAGTCTTTTACGGCAAAGCGGAAGTGCAGCTGGAAATGACAAGCAATCTGGCAGGCCCTTTGAATATTGAGATAGAGATTGCCGGTGAAGCAGACATTATTGCTGCTGAAAAAAGAATTGTTTCATTAACAGGCTGCAGAACAGAGTCGTTTTGGATAGAAGTAATAGACGATTATGAGATTAAGGATCATGAAAGCCCAGCTGTGATTGCCAATCTGAAGATCAATGGCAAATCTCTTCCTCTTAAACTGGGTCTGAAACCTCAAGCTCCGGTTAAGGTTAATTTGAAAGCTGAAATGAACAGATTCTATAACCCTGGTGTCATTGATCTGTATCTGCAATTGAAAAACAACCTTAAAGAGATAAGACAATTTTCTACGGTATTGATAGATTCAGAGTCTTTGCATTTTGAGAAAAAAGAGGTTAGCACGGAATTACAGCCTTTGGAAACCCAGACGATCATGCTGCAGGCAAAATTGGAAAAAGGCTGCTTCTATGATGAGCGTATTAAGGTAGATGTTGCCAGTGATACTGAAAATGTTTCTTATAATAGAAGACTAAGGTTAGCTATTCCTGAACTGGATACTATCATTTATGGTGAAGGTCAGGACTACTGGTTTATGCAAAAAGGTTCGCTCCGGCTTAGCCATGTTCGGAAAGGTAGCAGCAATGTGCTTTTCATAAATGTGCTGGACTCCAATTACTGGCTGTTTATGAGAGTTCCCAAACTGAGTAAGCCATATGATAAGGAATTCACCTTGGCAGTTCCTGAATCGGTCAGTTTTGAAAACCTGATTGATGGTGTACTAATGAAGCTGTATTACAGTAGCGGCAAAGGTCATTTGCGGCTGTGCAATATCTTCAAAATGAAGTATAATAACATAGTAGAGCATAACTTTGAAATTGAGAATATCAGTGATAAAAACATTGATTTGCAGCATTTGGAAACCTGCTATAATTCCGCGTTCACACATGCTGTGTATGATGGCAAGCTGCTGAAAATGACAGAGCAGGAGAAAAACCAGAACTGGTTTAAGCTGGAGTCAGATAAAATTCTACCTGGCTGGTATTATTATCAGACGGAAGGTCTTTCTGTAGCTGTTTCCTGGTCTGCTTCGCATAAACTGAAATTTGGTGAATGGTGGCAGCGCGTGCTTTATGAAGTAGGAGAGCTGAAACCTGGTGAGAAAAGATCAATTACAGGAGAGGTGTATATCTTCAATCAGTTCCAGAACTGGCAGGATTACTACTACTGGCACTTCGGCAACAGAGATTATCCCGATTATTGTAAAGTACAGGAACTGCTGGTCAATGAAGGCAATCCTTTCTGTGATGAGGATGTAAGTGTTCGTTATTCAGAGATGACTGACAGTGTAGATGAGAGAACTCTTAAATTATATGGCGATGAAAGTCTGCTTGCTGAGGACAAATATGTAAGTGGTGCCTGGCAGCAGAAAATTGCCTGGGCTCGCAAGCTCAAACTGGAAATTGAAGAAGCTTCTCAGAGCTATTCCTTTAAGCAGACTACTTTCCGGAATTGCCTGCAGCAAATGCAGTTTAGTGAATATGAAGAGGCCGGGAATAAGATAGTTGCCCTGAAAGGTGAAAAGCTGGAACTGAAAACTGGCCCAGACTTCTTTGCCGGCGTGTTCTCGCTTAAATACAAAGATAAAGAAATACTCAGCAGTTCATTTCCGGAAACAATCATCAGAGGCTGGTCAAATCACTGGCGGGGTGGAATTTACATAAAGCCATATCAGTGTGCTACTGCCCTTCTGGAACAGCAGGAATTTGTGCTGAAAAATGAAAAGCGACTGGATAACTGGCACAATACCTGGCAGGGGTTCAGCTATACTGTGAAGTTCAATGAAAAGGTACCTCATCTGGAAGGTCTCACAGTCCGGTATAATTACCTGGCGAGTCCTTCACAGGATGTGATTGCTTTATTCAGCGAAATTCTTGATACGGCTGGTGCCTACTTCACGCATTTCTGCTCTTCAACAGATATTCATATCACTGAAGAACAGCCTGTTCACATAACTTGTGATGATACAATACTAAAAATATCAGAAAGAAGCATGAGAAAAGGGAAATTGCAGCTGGCTGATGCTGAGTTTGAAGGATGCAATTTTCATCTGAATTTCTTTCCCGTAAAAGACCACCTCTCCGTATCTGTCGGCAGCCGAATGGGAACAGTGGATTATAATAGCATGATCAATAATATACCGGCAGGAGAGATCAAAGTATCTCAGCCATTGTATATAGTACTCTCTGATGACAAAATGACAGCTGAGGAATTACAGGTTTTAAAGAATATTAAATGGAGCTGAGATGAAGGATATCAAAAGATTGGCTGCTGTGCATGATATTTCCGGTTTTGGCAAAGCATCACTCACTGTGGTGATACCCATTTTATCTACTATGGGTATCCAGGTATGCCCCATGCCTACTGCGGTGCTCTCTGCTATCAGTGAATTTCCCCAGACCAGAATGAAAGACCTGAGCGGGTTTATGGATGAGATCATAGAGCACTGGCAGAAACTGGGACTTAAATTTGATGCTATCTATAGTGGATTTCTGGGTTCACCCCGGCAGGTGAAAATAGTACAGAAACTGATAAGTGAAACAGCGGCAGACAAGTGCCTGAATGTGATTGATCCTGTGATGGGTGATAATGGGAAATTATATTCAGTGTTTTCACCTGACATTATAAGTTCCATGCAGGAACTGGTGAAAAGTGCTCAGGTGATCACGCCAAATCTCACAGAGGCAGCTTTTCTTCTGGATGAAAAAACAGAGCAGCTCCTGAGCCGGGAATCTGTGATAGAATGGCTGCAAAGGCTGGTGGAAATGGGCCCTCAAACTGTGATCATCACCAGCGTACCCGGCTATGAGGAGGCAAATAAAACCTGTACTTTTGCCTATGATAAAATTGCTAATGATTACTGGAAAATGTCATGCAGCTACCTGCCGGGAAATTTCCCCGGAACTGGAGATATGTTCACCAGCATCATTACAGGTTGTCTTATGCAGAATATTCCTCTATCAAATGCTATCGAGAAAGCCGCCCACTTTGTGTATGATGCCATAGGATTTTCGCTGGATTATGTCACAGATCGCCGTCAAGGTATCTATTTTGAACCCTTGCTGCCCGAACTGCTGAAATCCGGTACGCAGCTGGAAATACAAAAGCTGGAATTATAGAATGGGTAGTATGAAACTTGTTGTGATGGATTTAGACGGCTCTTTATTAAACTTCCAGAGCATGATCAGCGAACAAGACCACAACACTCTGGCAGAACTGGGCAGGGCTGGTGTAGTACGTGCCATAGCAACAGGTAGAAATTTGTATTCTACCAGGCAGGTATTATCTTCTACTACTGGGATTGATTACGCTATTATTTCTACCGGCCTGGGGATTATTGATTTCAGAACTAATGAATTTCTGCGGGAACATTATCTGGAAAAATCCGAAGTAGTATTTCTGACAAAATTCCTCCTCGCTGAAAAAGTGGATTTCATGATCCATAATGTTCTGCCTGATAATCATTTTGTTACCTGCTTTGATGCCGGAACGGGTCATCCTGATTTCCTGATTCGCTGGGGCTGGTATCATCGTTTTGCTACTAATCTGCCCCAAGACTTACACGAATTAGGTAGAGCTTCTCAATTTCTAGTTTTCCTGCCTCAGAATTCACCCAGAATTGCTCAAATCCGTCAGATTCTACCCGAATTTAAGGTAATTCGCACTACTTCTCCAATTAGTTACAAATACGACTGGATGGAAATATTCCCTAAAAATGTATCGAAAGGTAATGCCCTGAAGTGGTTGTGTAACAGGCACAATATAAATATCCAAGACACACTTTGCCTGGGAAATGATTACAATGACATTGACATGCTCAGAGTTGCTGGCAAAAGTTTTGTAACTGAAAATGCTCCAGTAGATTTAAAAAAAGAATTTCAAGTGACAGTTTCACATAATAACAGTCCGCTAACAGAAATTGTGAGGGAATATAACGTCAGGCAGGAGAATTGATTACAAGGATACTTTTTTATACCATAATATCACTGATGCTCGCAATCATGTACGAGCCTTTCAGGAATGAAGCTCAAGCCTGGCTGCACGATGAACATTATTATCTTTATCTACCTGCTAATTAAGCAATAATTTCCAGAGTTCTGATTCTTCTAATATTCCCAGGCTTTTCTGTAGTTCACTTTTATTATTCAGAAAGGAATATTTTGAAGTATTCAGACCGTTTTCTGCCGTTCGTAAGCTAATTTGGGTATTCAGCAATTCATTGGCTGTTATCATGTTATTTTTGAACTGCTCTTGTGCTGCCTCATAAGACAATGCCGAATATTCACGGGCAGTTTCTGTAGCCTCTATTTCCAGTATTGATGCCACCAGATTAAGGATCCCGCTCTTGATTTTAAGTTTTAGATCAATTCCTGATTGTTCATGGCTCAGTTCCGTTTTCCTGTAACTATTTCTGGCTTTTGTGTAATTCAGATAGTTATCATAAATGGAAAATACTGGCACCGAAGCACTGATACCCAGACTGAGTGAACCTTCGGGACTATCACTCCAGTTCTGATAATTCCAGTTTTTACTTAAATTCATCGATATTGAAGGTAAAAAGCTGCCCTTGGCTGATTTAACTTCTGATTCGTTGATATCCACCTCAATAACGCCGGTTTGATAAGCAGGATTGTTTACCCGGGCATATTCTATTAAAGAAGTTTCAATATTATTCAGATCAGATATCTGCCAGCTTCCCAGTTCCTGAACAGCTTCATCATATTGCGTGAAAGAAATATTCATCAAATTGAAATCATTATCTTTTATCAGGAAACCTGCCAGATCACTGAGGGCAATTTGCAGACTATTATTGGCTTTTAAAACTGATACTTCCTGCTGAGCTGACATGCTGCGGAACTGTAATAATTCACTAAAGCTAATATTGCCACTATTAAATTTCATCTCTGCTGCTTTCAGATTGCTTTTGCTATAGTCAAGTTCCTCCTAAGCCAGAATCAGGCTTTCCTGCTTCTCCAGTACGGAATAATATTTCGTTTCCAGCAGCATGCGCAGATCCAGCAGCAGTGTCTGATAGCTTTGTTCTGCCTGAGTCAGTGATTTTTGAGAATTCTGATAGTTAATATATAATTTTCCACCCTGATAAAGTGTTTGAGATAATGACATACCATATCCCATACTATCTTCATCAAGTTCATCACCGTTACGATGATAAGAAGCACTCATACTACCGGACGGTAACATATCGGATAAAGCAAGTTTAAGATTAACCTCTTGATCAGAAATATTGAGTTTCTCAGATTTAACCTGCGGATTATTCTGCAGTAAAATTTGCCAGGAAGTTTCCAGATCAAGATCCTCTGCTGCCAGAAACAAAAAAGTCATAAGGATGATGCCGATTATTAATTTTTTCATTAATTTCTCCTATTCATAACGTAATGCATCAATTGGATTCAATCTTGCTGCTTTTCGGGCGGGATAATAACCAAAAAAGATACCTACAGCTCCGGAAAATAATGCTGCCACCATTACTATCTGAGGATTGATCACTGTATTGATCTCTGTAAACCTGTTCATAAAGCTGCTGATGCCAAATGCCAGCATGATCCCCAGAAAACCTCCCGCCAGACTCAGTGTGATGGCTTCATAGAGAAATTGACGCAGCACATCATTGCTTCTTGCTCCTATTGCCAGCCTGATACCGATCTCTCGAGTTCGCTCTGTTACAGATACCAGCATGATATTCATAATGCCTATTCCACCTACTACCAGTGAAACTCCAGCAATAGCTGCCAGCAGCAGCGTAAGTGTTTTTGAGGTTTCTGATGCCATATCGGTGATCTCTGTCTGGGTACGGACAATAAAATCATCAGCTTCTCCAGCTTCTATCCCATGTTTTTGCTGCAGAAGATATGTCACTTCTGCCTGAGCGGCTTCTATAGCATCTTCATTGATAGCACTAACATATATCTGGTTCAAATAGTCTCTTCCCCTCAGGCGTGTCAGCACGGTTTTTGTCGGTGCCAGGATGATATCATCCTGATCATTACCCATAGCTGTCTCTCCTTTCTCGGTAAGTACACCTATGATCATAAAAGGTTTATTGCCAATTCGCAAGCGCTGACCTACTGCATCTGTATTGGGAAAAAGGGCATCTGCCACTGTTTTGCCTAATACACATACTTTCTTCTTGGATTTATTATCCCGCTCTGTAAAAAATGTTCCACTTTCTATAGCCCAACTCTTTATCGTTAAATAGCCCGGATCCACTCCTTCCACTTCGGTATTCCAGTTACTATCACCTCCCACCACCTGCTGTCTGGAGCGGATACTGCCACTTGCTGCCAGAATAAACTCGCCATTTTCTGCCAGATATTGCGGATCGTCAGCTTTCAGACTTTGACGACTGCTGCGGCTGGAAGTTACTCCCCCTACTCTCGAATAATTTGGAAAAACCAAGATCAGATTTGTTCCCAGGGAAGAAATAGAATCTTCTATTTTTTGCTGTGAACCCTGACCAACGCCTACCATCACGATAACGGAGCAAACGCCAATTATGATGCCCAGCGAAGTCAGAAAACTACGCATTTTATTTTTTAATATGCTTTTCAGAGCTATTTTTAATAATACTAATAATCGCATTTTAGCCCTCTTCCGGTATATTTTGCAGGTCGGTAGCTGCAATACGCCGCTTTGTTATCGGACTGTCTTCTATTTTATGACCATCCTTTAAAACCACTTTTCGTTGGGCATATTCTGCTATATCTCGCTCATGTGTTACCAGCACAATGGTGATGCCCTTATCGTTTAAATCCTGAAAAAGCTTCATCACTTCCACAGATGTCCTGCTGTCAAGATTGCCGGTGGGCTCATCTGCCAGTATCAAAGCAGGATTATTCACCAGTGCCCGGGCAATTGCTACCCGCTGCTGCTGTCCTCCCGAAAGCTGACTAGGATCATGATCCATTCGATCTCCCAGACCTACCAGTTTCAAAGCGGCTTCCGCTTTAGTAACTACTTCGCGCATTTTTACTGATTTATTATATAATAATGGCAATTCCACGTTCTCCAGAGCTGTTGTTCTGGCCAGCAGATTAAAACCTTGAAACACAAAGCCGATTTTGACGTTCCTGATCTCGGCAAAATCATCTGCTTCCATATCCTGGATATTTTCTCCATCCAGATAGTATTCTCCTTCCGAATGAACGTCCAGACAGCCGATGATATTCATCAAGGTCGATTTACCGGAACCTGAAGCCCCCATGATTGCCACAAATTCTCCACTGACTATCTCCAGGTCGATCCCACGCAAGGCGCGTACTTCTAATTCACCCATCTGATAATTCTTGACTATTCCTCGCATTTCTATTACTTTATTCATGTGTTTTCCCTGTTTGATTAGAATAATCCAGGTCGATGACCGCCAGACATCTGGTTTCTAGAACTGCTGGACTTAACTGTCGAGCTGTTGCCATTCACTTTCGTGATGATTTTGGCGTTTTCCGGCAAGTTACGGACTTTTAATATTTCGGTATGTATGCCGTCACTCAAGCCTTTTTCCACTATTGCCCTGCCTATACTGCCGTCTTCTGCCATATACCAGAGCATACCGGTATCTTCTGAATTTACACTCCTGTCTCTGTGTCGCAGCTTCCCTTCTGGAGGTCGCTCACTGTTTTCCATTTTCTTTTTCATTTCTTCTCGCAACTTCGCTAATACTTCTTCCGGCATTGTTATGCTAAAACTGCTGTTTAGCACTGTCTGCACCTGCTGGCGAGAATCCACGATAAATTCTATGGTTGCTGTCATTCCTGGTAATAAAGTTCTGCTGCTGTTATCGGCAGTACAGATCACGGTGTAATGAACCACATCCGAGACAGCTTTTGATTGCAATCTCACCTGATTGACTACTCCTGTGAATTCGTCATCGGGATATGCTTCCACGCTAAAACGAATACTTTGACCCGCCGCTATCAAACCAATATCACTCTCATCCACCAGTGCCTCTATTTCCATCTGACCTAAATCTTCCGCCAATATAAACAATGTTGGGGCAGACATGCTTGCCTGCACAGTTTGACCTGCCTCAATTTCACGGGATATTACTAAACCATCAATAGGTGAACGGATTATGGCATATTCATTCAAATTCTGATCAGCTTTCTCCAGAGATATTTCTGCAGATATCAGATTGGTTTCGGCATTGATCAAATCTGTCTGACTACTTTTATATTCATAAGCAGAAAGTAATTCTTTGGCATAAAGAGTGCTATCGGTGACAAATTTTACCTGCATCAGTTCATATTGTGCCCGTGCCCGTTTCAGACTCGCCTGAGCATCTCGAAAACTCGATTTCAAGGTAGTCTGGTCTAAGATCGCCAGCATCTGATCTTTTCGTACTTTATCATTATAATCCACTAATACACTGGCTATTTCGCCAGATACCTGCGTGCCCACTTCCACCGTTCCTACTGCTGCCAGTGTCCCTGTGCTTGATACAGTGCTCTCCAGATCCATTGTCTCCAGATCACTCGTCTCATAACTCACTTTGCTGCCTGTATCCTGCTGAATAAATTTAAAATAGACCACCGGTACAATGATCAATATTATTACTATCAATAACCAGGGAAATTTCTTCCTCTTCTTCCTCACTTTTGCCATAACCTTACCTGCCTTCTCTGTATTTTACTTCTTAGACAAATGCTTACTCAAATCTCTGCTATATTTGTCAATTTATCCTTTAATTTCATTCTTGCCAGGTTGAATGTATTCATTGTAAATTAGCAGCCCTTTATTGGCACTGAGCTAAAGCATCATTTCCAGAAAAAAGTTGACGAAAGCTCCGGCTAATAAATTTTCACTGTTAGTAAAAAAATATAAAGTGGAGCAAAATATATGAATAAAATCAAAGAAAGTCTGGAAAAACTTGATCTCTCTGATTATGAAAAACGAGCCTATTTCTTTCTGCTGCAGCAGGAGAGCTTAACAGCTACTGAGTTGGCAAAACTTACGGAAATTCCCCGCTCAAAAATCTATACTACATTGGATAAACTGGAAAAGAAAGATTTTTGCCGGCGTATAGCCGGAAATGAAAAACGTTATAAAGCGATTAATCCTCAAGATACTCTATCCAAGCAAGCTAATGCTCTGAAGAAGCAAATGTCTGAATTGCAGCAGGTCACAGCCAAAATTACAGAATTTTATCAGCAGTATAATGGTCAAAATGACCCGGTGGATTATGTAGAAGTGATTAAAAACGATGAATTGATTATTGAACGGGTTAATCAGCTCGAAATGCAAAGTCAGCATACTGTTAAATGTCTCCTTAAATCACCATTCATTATGAATTCCGAAAAATTTGCTGTGGGAGAAATTGGTGAGTTTAATCCGAAAATTGATTATATCTATCTCTATGATAAGAAAGATTTGCAGGATTCTATACTGGCTAAAGCTATGCAAAATTTCCAGGCTGCTGGAGTAGATGTGCGTATCTGTAACCACATCCCGCTTAAAATCGCCATATTTGATCAGGAAGCAGTGGTTATTAATACTCGAGATAAAATTCCTGCCAGACATTCATCAACTGCCATAATCGTCCATCATGAAGATGTTGCTGCCGCCTTTACTGAACTTTTTAGCTATTATCTTCAACAATCAAAGCCACTTATTGATAATTTGTCTCCGCAGGAAATATCTGATTGATGAGACTACTCAGAGAATAATTTTTCACCGCCAGCTAATAAAGATATTGACAACTTCCCTAGATAAATGATTTTTAACCAGCAGTTAAAAATTATTAAGGAGTTATATTATGAAAATTCGGGGTTCTTTCTATATCAATTTTTCTAAAGTTATCACGCTCTTATTTTTAGGAGTGTTACCTGTTTTGCTTTTAGCCCAAACCTGGAGTATTTATGATGTTGCAGAACTATCCGGGGGATATAATGGCAGTGTAGCTGGTTCAGAATTTGTTTTTGATGCCAGTGGTAATCCGCACATATTTTCTTATCATCCACGTCTTTCCAGTCCACAGCTAAAATACACCTGCTGGGATGGTGAGAATTGGATAACAGAGGATGTAGCTCCAGCCGGATTAGGGATCAATACCGCACCAGGAGTGGGCATAGACAGTGACGGGAATTTGCATGTAGCCTATTTAATGCAGGGGCAGTATCTTGGTTATGCTTTTTATGACGGAGAGTGGACAATAGAGCAGGTGGACAATATAACAATATCATCCAGCTGGCTGCGGCTGGTTGTTGATGAAAACGACGTAACGCATATTGCTTATACGGGATTAAATCAAGGTAATTTGCGTTACGCCAGAAAAATCGATGATGAATGGCAGATAGAATCTATCGAAGGTGCGGGAGGTACTGTCTGCAGCATTGTATTGGATAGTGAAGACCTGCCCTGGATATTGTCCTGGCTTCCGGGTTATACATTAACTCACTGGGATGGAGAAGCATGGCAGATTGATACGACGCTGCCGGCTATGGGAGAATCATATCTGGCGCTGGATGACCAGGACCGTCCCCAGATCAGTTACTATTATGCCGGGGAAGGGAATTATGACCTGCGATTTTGTACAAAAAACAGTGGAGAATGGGTAAACTATATAATTGATCCCGGTGTCCAGCAGAATAAGATCGGCTGGGATAACCAGATCCAGATAGATGATGATGGCATAATGCACATAGCTTATTTTGCTCATAATGCCTGCCTGATCAAACACGCCTGGGGTACTGCTGATAACTGGGAAACAGAAGTGCTTGATACTATAGACATGTGGCAACCGGCTATCTGCTTAAATATCTATAATAATCATCCCTTCATTACTTATCATGATAATATTGAAGAGCAATTGCGACTGGCAACAACTTATAGTGGAGAGATGTCAACGCCGGAAAATTTAACTGCCCAGGTATTGAATGTTAATGATGTTAATCTTTTTTGGGATCATAACAATCAGGGTGGAATTTTTATGAATCTTACTAATTACAGGATTTATAATTATGGAGTGATGATCGAAGAAATACCTGCAAGCGATACTCAATATATCATCACCGGGCTTGATGAAGGTGATTATAGTTTTCGGGTAACTGCAGTATATGGGGATTCAGAATCAGAAATGTCAAATACTGCTGAAGTATCTATTTCTTTGATTCCACCAGCAGATTTCACAGCAGAAATAGAGGGGGGAAATGTATATTGCCAATGGCAGGCTCCTGAAGGGACTAATGTCAGTTTGTATAGAGTTTATCGCGATTCTGAATTGATCATTCAAACCGAAGAAGTGGAATGCCTGGATGAGCTTGCTTCCTCGGGACTGCATGTTTACTGGGTAACAGCATTATATAATGACGCCTATGAAACCGCACCATCTAATGAAGTAGAAATTAATCTTGTTGTGTCTGAAGATCAGAATGAAGTATCTGGGACTATGCAGCTTTCAAACTTTCCCAATCCTTTTAATCCCCAGACAAAGATAAGTTTTCTATTAACCAAGTCTGCGGATGTGAAACTGGAAATATATAATTTGAAAGGGCAAAAAATCAGAGAACTGGTATCTGAGCATCTGCAGGCATCTGAATACTCTTTGATCTGGGATGGCAGAAATGACCGGGGAAAGCTAATGCCAAGCGGTATTTATCTGTATAGTTTAAAAACTGGGGAACATTCAGTAATCAGGAAAATGAATTTATTAAAGTAAAGATCATCAAGCTCTGGACTCCTCAAGACATCTCATTGGCGAATCGAGAGCAATCTTTAGCCCGATTATCTGATAAAATAAGGTTAATAGGACTAATATGACTGTCAATGGCGTGATTCTCTGCAGAAATTAGAGGATAAGAGGAATTAGATTTGTTATTCATTGAGACAGAAAATTTAATTCAGAACTAATGTTACAGCTATTGATCATAAACTATCAAAAGCCACAGGGAACCCACAGGGAGTAAGGAGTAATAGAAAATAGATAATGCAAGATGTAAAATTGGGGGGTATGAAAGAATTTGAAGTGCTTTTTGATAGATATTGGTGAAAAAATGATGTGTTAATTGCAGTTACGAGATATAAATTAATTAGAATTAGGACGATTGTATTAAAAAGTTTGTTACCAGTAGAGTAGAGACAGGTTCAGGATTCGCATTCCCTGTTCCCATCATCAAACCGTGCATGCGGTTTTCCCGCACACGGCTTTCAGACAAAGTTCTTTACCAAGCTTTCACAGTTTCAACAACGGAACCTGTTTAAGAGGTTTTATAGTCAATAATACTCAACCAATCTCTCATAAGCGACCTGGCGAGAAAGCTTACATTTTCGTTGACTCTTTCTTTTTCCAGTTTGGCTTTGGAATATAACTTACGTTGAAAAGAGCGAACTCTGTCTTCAGCCTTCATGGCTGATTTTGGTTTGTTTGTTAGATTTACATCAATCACAACATTCTCCTTTTCTTGTAGATTTCTTTGAAGTAATGCCCCTTCGCTCCTGCTGCGTTATGTTGCACAGCTATCATCACTACTACGAGCATCTCCGACTGCTTTACGCCTGAATTCCATTTCGTTTACACTTATAGGATTCCATTAAGGTTGCCAACCTCAACATAAAAACTCTCTCACGTTTAGCATACCTCCTTTTGTAAGCACGCCATCAGTTATAACTCCGACAGTCTCTGATAGTGCATATTTCTGTTTCTTCTGTCAATGGCATTCTAAATTGGTACAGTTTTGGTACTCAAAACTGGTACAGATATGTTAGCTCATTTTACCTTTCATTCTGTAGCTGTCACCTTGCATAACGATTGGCTCTGCGTGATGAAGTAAACTGTCCAATATTACTGTTGCAATTACCTGATCTCCAAATGTGCTGCCCCATTCGCTGAACAATTTATTTGAAGTCAGTATGATTGACCGAAATTCATAGAACTTATTAATGAGTTGAAAAACAAGCTGGAATGCTCTGGTTTCAATGTCAGAAAACCCATTTCATCAATTACTAAACGTGTTTTCCCTAAGCCAGAATATCCGATCAGTATTTTTTATTTTTCCAGCATAGGAATTTTGAACGCAGTGAACATCGTGAACATTGTTAACCGGATCAATCAATGGAGTTTGTTTACCGGGTATGGTATTGAATGTACTTAAGTTCGATATGATGGGAACATCATCTCAAATCAATAACTTAGCTGGGTTCTATTTGGCTATAATGAATTTGCCAAAATCTGTATATGAGTCGCTTTCTATTTTGTAGAGGTATATGCCTAATGGGGTTTTATTACCATTTTTTTGTTGGCAGTCCCAGGTTATATCGTTTCTGCCGGGCTGGAAGTATTCATTATGGAGAAGCTGCCCCTTAATGTTATAGATGGAAAGCTTTGTTTCACTGTTAAGATTTCTGCAATCACCTGCTGGTAAGAATGAAATGTTTTGGGTATCAGCAAAAGAAAAGGGATTGGGATAAGGAATTATCTGAGTGCTTTCAGTAATTAAATCTTCGTTATTATTAGTGCTTTCAATTTGATAGACTTCTGTATAGCATTGATCAAAAATATAGAGGTAATCTTCTGTACCACTCTGAATAATCTCAACATCATTAACAAAATCGAACCTTCCTATATGGCAATTTGCTTCTATATATTCAGGAGGGTTTTCCGGGATAAAAAAGCTCTTAACTTCATCATTTGAACAAATCAGGTATTCACTGCCATAAGAATATACTCTGCCACTACAATCTGAATAGAGATTACAGGAAAATTCAGGCATTTCTGTTCCATTTAAATTATAGACCTGCGTTGTATCATAATCAAAATAATAACTAATAAACAGCTTATTGTCCAATATTTCTGCACAATAATTATCTGGGAAAAAATTTGGATAATGAGCCGCAAGTTGCGGATTATTGCTGGTTATTCCACTATATATTTTTAGATCACCTTCATCACCATTATATGATTCGTAGAAATAGATATAGTCATCCTGCTTATTCATTATTAAATAGTCTTCCTCTATAATCTCAAACAAAAACTCTGGTTCCTCTGGATTGCTGATATTATAACAAGTAAAAATACCAGGAGGTTTTTTTAGATATAGAGAATTTAGATCATCATCAAATATATTAATTGAACCACTCATTAAATCATACTCGCTATTATAATAGTCTATATGACTTAAATATTCTATTTCCGGTAAATTAGAAATATCATATAACTCTATATGAAAATTTTCCCTGTTTTTCAATACCAGTGTATTGCCTGCTATATTATAGGAAACCCTGTACTCTCCTAAAGAAGGTTCATCTATAGGTACAGGCTGATCAGGACTGGAAACATCCCAGATATTCATATCAGGAATAGCTGAGCTTTTTGCCCAGGTCTCCCTGATAACATAATTGTCTTTTACCTCCCCCTTCATGATCCTTGGAAATTCAGTACAAACTTAACCAGCTTCAATTACATTATCTATAATATCAAAAACTTGAATTCCCATATAGTTATCTACAAGATATATCTTTTCACCGTATTTCAGGCAGTTAGTTGGATTAGAAAGAGCAGAATATAGAACTTGTTGCACCTGAGGTGATTCCGGATCGCTGATATCAACAACTAACATTTCTTCAACTAAGGGTAATAATATTTTGTCATCCCAGATCACTATATTAAGATCATAAAACAGAAATTCGTACACCGGAAATAGAAACTGGTTTAACAATTGCCAGTTACTAAAATCTGAAGTATCCCAAAGTGACATTTCAAGCTGACTATAAACCACATAAAGGTCATCTGTTATACGCCTGCATACATGATTATAACCATTATAAACCGATCCCAGATCAATTGATGTAGCTTCTAACGCATCGAAGGGATTACTCAAATCATAAATGGTAAGTGAATCAGGATTACTTGTGCACCAGTATTCTCCATAAAAAGGTTTTAGAAATGTACCTTCCTCATTATCTATGTATTCCAAAGTTTCAGGATCATAGTAGAGTAACTGACGGGTTAAGATAAAATCAACTATTGTAAGCATATCATGCCAGATATACATAGTATAGGGTGGATAATCCAATTCCATCTGACCCGTCTCTACCGGCTGCTCGGGATCACTTACATCATATTTATATATTATGGTATCCCAAGTATCACTACCAAAAGGCCAACAGGAAAAATATAGATTATTATTATCTATGGCAAAATTATTAACATCATCAACATGTATTGTATTTAAAAGTGTTAATTCACCGTCGCCTTCAATCTCAAAAATATCTATTCCGAACTCCTTGCATAAATAAAGCTTTCCGTTTTCTATGATCATATTGTTCAATCTCATAGAAGTGTTACTCTCACCAAACCGGGTTACATATTCACAATTCATTGCATTTAATGATATTATCAATACCATAAATATTAAAATTAAAACCTGATACCTCATGTTACCTCCTATTTAATCTTCAGTTTCCCCTTCTCCGGGATCTGGTGGTGGACTCATGCCATCAATATCTACTGTAATATAATTAGTAAAAGTCACTGGTAATACAGGACTCAATGTTTGATAGTCATGATCAGCTGGTCTGCAAGCACCCTCACCATGTATCTAAGCACAATCAGGAACTCCATCTGGCGCAAGTGAAAACTGTTGAGTACCAGCTGCGTTAAAAGTAAGAGTATGCTGTCCATTGAGTAATGGCTCTCCTTGGAATTCAAGTGAAATATCAACAGTTCCTGCCGCATTAGACGTTACCACAAATTCGTAAGAACAAAATGCTACAGCTGCGAATGCCATTAATAGAATGGCAAAAAGTATCTTCTTTATAAATTACCTCTGTATTATTTTTTTTATAGAGATAAACAAGGTATCAGGTCTTGTTATAAAATATCTTTGTCAAACATTATTTAATATCTAGCATATCGAAATCATTCTTTCGGATACCAATATACTATACCATCTGATTCTACCAGAACATACTCATCTTCAAAATCAACAATAAAAATACCCGGATCATTGATGTCACCAGTGAATAATGGAATATCCTTGGGGTAATCAGCTTGACAGGGGACAACGTAAATCATCATAAAGATAATAACGATCGAAATCAGCCAGTTTTTCATAATTTTCTCCTCTTGAGTTTTCAAATATTAGTAAAAAAAAAGATTAAAATGTTACCGCAATTGAGGAAAGAATATATTTTCGCTGAGTTTACTATGTTTACAAAGTTAACTTATTTTACAGAAAAGGGAGGCATTAAATCACTTTCAAAGACAAAAATTGTGAATGTTTTTCCAGAATTTTTCCAAGGCTGCCTATCCAGAAATCTTGATCTGGGTTATATTAACATTTTATCTTGAATTCAAACTGAAATAACAGTATAAATAGTCTTCTCTGGCTAAGGTTTGGATAGATACTCTACTAATTCATCAAGTTTTAAGGTAATTAGCCCTTTATGCAGAGGGATTTTCTTATTATATTTATTTTCCATCTTACCCATACATTTCAAGGTCTTACTTGATAAAATGGAAATTGCTTTATCAGGAGGGACACAGATAATCATAAGTATGGTTATCTGCCAGTTATTTTTATCCCAAATCACGAGCTCGTATTTGTATTCACCTAAGTATCTCACTCCCCAGTCACTTATCTGAGTGATCTGGCTGAGGCAATTCTGCACTTCTTCAAAGTTGATCTTTGAGCAATAACGTTTTAACCTGCGAACCTCATTATTTCTGCTGAAGTCCAGTAAGCGGTGCACAAACCTTCTTAGGTTGTCATACTGCTTATAAGTGAGTATCTCCGGCTTAGCCTGCCAGCCATGTTGGCGTAAATAGGCAGCTTTAAGATTTCTGCGGATAATATGACTGTGTTTTCTAGCGGTGCCGTAACTAATACCGGCAGCTTCTGAATATTCTTTCAGATTAGAATATTTTTTAATATCCTTAAACATTAAATAGTCTGCTTCAGAAAGCAGTTCTTTAACTTGGTCTTCTGGTATGGTCTTTATCAATTTAGACTCATCTAAATCGCTGAGATCGGGATATTGAGATTGCACCTGCTCCAATTCTGAGAGCAATGTTCGGAAATTAATTTTTTCTTTAATAGCTGTCATGGTTTTATTATAAACAGTGCTTTTCAGCCAGCCTTTTATAAATTCTACTTTATCAATATTTTTGAACAGCTCAATTATAGAGTCCTGGGCTATATCACTTGCTAATTCCGGTTCACTGGTTAGTTTTAAGGCAAAATTATAGCAATACGATTGCAATTCTTTAATAAATTTATCAGCTTCAACCTGTACGCTATATTCACTTGAAATGCCTGTTTTGACTTGTGCTAATAATATTCTATATACAATTTCATGACTGACAGCATTATTCCCCATTAATCCAATTGCTTCTTTTTGCAATTCGCTGCTTACTTGATGATATACATCATACATCTTATTCTCTGTCTGCATATTATTCACATCTCCCAGATACAAGGTTACACAAATTAAAAAATCTCAAATTATGAATATTTGTAAAGTGAAAAATGTTATGCAGCTAAAAAATAATATTCTATTTGAACTTATAAAATAGACATATGCAATATAGACGCATTAATAATAACTTCTTCTAAATATTGAGAGAAAATTGCCTGCCTGAATATGATCAGGCAGGCTCCATAATCTCTAATCAGGGGTGCCGGGTTCCCCAATTGGAGGCTTTACACCTGCTGGTAAATAGATGTAAGCATGGTTAGGGAAGTATGGACTCGGATTGGTTATTAAATATGTATCCGAGATGCCAGTAATGGTGTTTTTTCCATATACATTTATACTGTTCACTGGCTGGGGCTCATATACAGAAAAAAAATAACTTTGCCCAGGAAACCATTGACCGTACACTGGAAATATTTCCATTCCTTCGTCTGTGTTTAATGTAATAACGATTTTGTGGCATGTAGTACCATTTGGATCGATGTGTACATAGAGAGAAACTGCACTGGCAAATAACGTAATCACTAGAAACAACAGAATGAATACTAATTTCTTCATTATTACATCCTCCTTGTTTTATAAATCGCAACAGCGATTTTTCCTTTTTTCTAAATAATATACCCTTTATCACATATTAGTATAATTTTATGAAAAATGTTACCGCAATTGGAGAATTATTTATCTATTTGGGGAGGGGAGTATTTGTGAACAAAGTGAATTGTGTAAACGTTATTGACCTGGTTTTTTTATATGAACCAAGTCTATATTTTTGGGCTAATTTGTATTAAAAAAATATGGCAGACCAAGGAGAGCTGGAAGGATGTTAAAAAAAGAAAAGGGTCGGGATAGCTTCCAACCCTTTTTATAAATGGTATCCCCGACGCGATTCGAACGCACGACCTTTTGATCCGGAATCAAACACTCTATCCAGCTGAGCTACGGGGACACGAATTTTACCTCACCTATGGTCCTTAATAATTAAGGACAGGTCAAATGTGAAAGTGGGCTATATTTGTTCAAGCTTTTTTTTCTACTCACAACTTTGCAGCAGTTATTTTCTGGGATGATAGAGGCGATGCTCCTTGATGATGAACTGTTTATTGATATTGGAATATATCTGAGTAGTATTTATGCTCACGTGTCCTAACAGCAATTGGACAATTCTGAGATTGGCTCCAGCTTCTACCAGATGGGTGGCAAAGGAATGGCGAATAGTGTGAGGACTCACGTTTTTGCTGATGCCTGCAGTGACAGCCAGTTTATCTAAGATTTTCCAGGCACCCATCCGGGAGAGCGGCTTACCTGAGCGGTTCAGAAAGAGGGTGTCATCCTGGTGAAATTTAAGGAGAACAGGCCGGTAATCCTGAACATAAACTTTGAGAAAATCCAGTGATTTTTCTGCAACTGGAACTACCCGCTGTTTGCGTCCTTTACCAAACACGTGCACGACTTTTTCATCCCAATAAACATCATGTGTTGTGAGATTTATTGTTTCTGAGATGCGTAATCCGCTGGCATACATGAGTTCCAGCATGGCTTTGCTCCGCCAGTTCAGGGGAGTATCCAGGGGTATAGAGTCCAGCAGTTTCAGCATTTCTTTGAGTGTGAGAACGTCGGGGATTTTGTGGTCATAACGGATAGCGGGGATGTCTGTGAGATTGAGTTTGAGCACTACGTCTTCTTCTGCCATGAAGGTGAGCAGGGATTTGATGGCAGAGCGTTTTCGGGCTACTGTGCTGGCGGCAAAACCTATCGCCTGCAGCGAAGCCAGATAGCTGATCACGTCCGGGGAAGTAGTATCTTCCAGCTTGCAACTGATATAATTAATAAATTCCTGGCAATCCTGGAAATAGGAATATACTGTATTATCTGCCAATCCCTGTTCGGCTTCCAGATAGAAGCGGTAGTTATTCAGCCAGGCTCTGTTATGATGCCTGTTCAGGGAATCACTGCTTTTCTTCATCCTCGTCAATTACCTCGAAATCAGCATCCTCCACATTATCCTTTTTATCTTCCTTCACTTTTTTTCCATTGCTTCTAAAAACAATGTAAAGGATTATTGGGATAGTGATATACCATAATTTGAAAGCAGCTATTAAAACAAATCCGGCAAATCGAATTAGTAATGCCAGAATGATAATTACAACCAGCCAGATGATTAACGAATTAGTTTTCATTTTTTACCTTCCTTTAATTATTTTACTAAGCTCATTGCGAAACCTGGGGGCAAAGATCGATTGCGGGTTTTCCTTGAGGAAATCGGTGATAAATTCTTGTCTGAGGCTGTCAGGAGTGGTCTGCTGCAAAATTTGCAGGTCAGCATATTCCTTCAGCAATTCATTTTCAAAATCTTTTTGCCACCAGATGAGTGAGAGAGAGCTATCAATATCCTGCTGCCATTCGGCTGCCAGAAGCTGAATTTCATCATCACCGGAAAGTTCATAAATGTCTGTCAGGATAGCTAAGGCTGCCTGATTTTTATATAAACCGTGTAATCTCCAGGCTTCGAAGAGCTGCGGATGGTATTCTTCCGGTAAACTGGAAATGATCTGCGTAAGATATAAAGCCTGAGTGGTAAGCTTGCTGTCTGGCAGGCTTAGTATAAGCTCGCCCAGAAGACTGTCTGCCAGGGCATCCTGCTGCATAAGAGCAATTTGCCAGGTATAATAGATGCTTTGTTTATAGATATCAGTGCCGGGTTCTTCATCGGTCAGCAATTCCGCCAGTTGAGCACCTGCTGTATCCAGGTCCCCGGTTTTAAGGCGATAATCAATTACGGCAAATTCGATTTCTTTCCGCTGCATATCATTAAGGGCATATTGGGCGGCTTCTGTAAGGTATTTGATCACCATTTTAGGTGATCTGTCCAGGCGGATGCAGAGGTCAGCCAAAAGCAATCGCGAGACTTTTGCAGCCTGAGTGCGGTAGCGATATTTGCCACTTAGCAGTTTTTCATTGTTATACACCAGCATAAGTTCGTTTTCTGCCAGGTCATATTTATGCTGCTGTAGATAAATTTCTGCTTTGGCAATTTGCACTTCAGCTTTTAAATCAGGATCATCAACCCGTAATTCATACTGCTGATAGGCTTGCAAAGCAACATCGTAATTGCCGGTTTTATTAAGTTCCTCTGCGAAATTGAGGAGTTTTATCTCATCCAGTTGCTGATATTCTATTAAGGCTTCCTGGTAATTCTTAAGATAAGCCAGGCAGAGAGCATAAGCTTCCTGCACTTCCTTGTTATCAGTGTTCTCTCTTACCTGTTTAATGGTTTTGATTACTGTGCTGTCACGGTTTAATATGCCTTTCAGGTTGTTCATCACATAATGGAGATAATTTTTATTTCTTTCCAGATGTTTCAGGTATTCTGCAGCGGCTTGCTGATTTTGGGACTGGTTTTGATAGGCACGAGCCAGTTCAAGGGTAAACAGGTAGTCATCCTTTGTAACTTTCCGGGCATCTTCCAGTACCTGAGCAGCTTTTTCATATTGCCTGCTGCCGGAGTAAATTTGTGACATCTCCAGATAAGCATTCACATTATTTTTAAACTCCTTCAGGTATTGATCACCCAGCCTGAAAGCTTCTTTGGTTTCACCGTCCCTGATCAGGAGAGGAATTTTCAGCTTCAGATAGTTGTATTGGGGGAGAGCATCTTTTTTGAGTTCCAGAATTTCTGCTGTTTCCTCAAAGTTTGAAACCCGCATCAGATTAGTAAGCAGGTCTTCCACGATTTCCCAGTCATCAGGATATTTCTCCATCAATTCACGGTAGATCGTGTTTGCCTGCTCATATTTTTGTCTGGCAGAATAGCGTTCCGCCTGTTTTTTCATGATCTCTTTTTCATCATAAACACTTTCCGGTTTATTGGCATTTGCGCGTGATAGTCCCTGAACCTGCTGTCCCCAGAGAGTATTTACAAGTACAAGGATAATGATAACAATAATGATATTTTTCATTCTTCTCCTGAATAATCTAATTTTTCCTGAATCCATTTTTTCCGGGATACATCATCAAGACTGGTGATAATACTAAAATACACTGCTCCACCCAACAGTGCCAGTATCAAGTATATTGTGAGAGCTTCAGTTAGTAAAGAAGGGACTGCAAAGCCAATTATCACAACTATAGCACCAGCAGCCAGTAAGCCATACAGATAATAATAAAATCTGCTGAAACCTTTTTTACCCGAAAAATCTTGCTGGGGTGTGAGCACTTTTTGTCCTGTATCTTTCTCCTGTTTACTGGAACTGCCAATTAACAGGGCAATAATCGGTAAGAGAAATACTGGAATCCAACCGCCAATCAATAATGCGGTTTTAGGATAATCACCATAACCATTTTTAAACAGACTCAAGCCGTCAGAAATTATTAATGCAATTAATACAGCAGGGATCAGGAACTTCACTAATATATCCCACCAACGTGCAAATTTCACATCGGAAAAGCTATTAGAATATTTTCGTAACTTGTCTGCTTTTCCCAGCCAACTAATAACAAAGCATTCCAGCAGTACGATAACTGCCACTCCAAAGAATTCCAGCCAGCGATCAACAATATCCAGCCAATACAAACCGGCTTGAGTGGTAAATATTAAACCCAGTGCAATCCCAACTATGGCAATTAGAATGATTGCTTTTTGATGTTTCCAGCCAAATTTATCCACCAGCCCATTTGCCAGTGATTCCACCAGTGAAAAGGCAGAATCTACTGCCAGAGTAAGCAGCATCAAAAAGAACATCACTCCAAACAACCAGGACGCAGGTAAAGAATTTATGATTGTGGGATAAGTGACAAATGCCAAGCTAACCCCACCTTTTAGCACTTCTGAAACTGCCTGCCCTGAAGCTTGTGCATAATAACCCAAACAGCCAAATACCGCAAAACCGCCAATAAATGCAGTTGCTGCATCTGCCAGAGCTATTATCAAAGCGCTGCCTATCACATCACTGCCTTTGGGTAATGAACGTGCATAAGCCATCATTATCCCAAATCCTATGGATAGAGAATAAAATACCTGCCCAAAGGCTGCCATCCATACTTTGGGGTCAGCCAGGGTTTCAAAATGGGGCTTCAGATAATAGACCAGTCCCAGTCTTGCTCCCGGAAGCGTTACTCCTTTATAGACGAATACCAGCAGTAGCAACCAGGGTAATACAACGGTAATATAGACAACTTTGGATACTGTTTTAGCCCCTTTCCAGATAGAAAACAACACTAAAACCCAGCTTATAAGTAAGGCAATTAAAACTGGCACCTGCACCCTGCCTAATTGAAATGGACCTTCAGAAATATGCAGATATTGATTGAAAAAGAAATTCCCAGGCTCATTTCCCCAGGATAGATCGGCAGCAAAAACTGTGTAATTCAAAGACCATGCCATTATGACCATGTAGTAGCATACAACCAGAAAACCAATCAAAACTGCCCACCAGCCAATCCACTGTGTTCCCTTTTTCCACCGCGATAATGCATATGGGGCAGATAAACGATATTTATGCCCCAGACTGAGTTCCATCACTATAGCAGGAACGCCAGCTATCAGTAAAGCTATCACATAGGCTATTAAAAAGGAACTTCCCCCATTTTCATAACATTTAAATGGAAAACGCCAGATATTGCCCAGACCAATTGCTGAACCTATCGTCGCCAGAATAAAAGTCTTCTTGCTTGTCCATTGCTCAGTTACGCTCATAAAAAATCTCCCAATAATTTTTTATATAAACTCATCATTCACTATTTAAGCGCTTCAGATATTCTCTGATCAATTCCTGATATTCCTGGGGATAATTCTGGTAATTCTCTTCCAGAAGTGCTTTCTGCCTTAGTTTATCAAATTTAAGCTGGATTTCTTCCGGCGTATCCCAATCCAGGAAGTCACTGGTTTCAGCTTTGCGTTTCTTACTGAAATCTCGTTTATGAATAGATTTCTGGGCATCGAGCAGTCGGGAAAGAATCCGCTCCTGCGTATCTATCAAGTCCTGATCAATCTTGCCGCGTTTCAAGTTGCGGGATATACCTTCCAGGTCTTCTATCATCTTGTTGATAGAGCTTGTCTGTTTTTGGGCTTCCGGATTGTTCTGCAGTGATCTTTTCAGGTTCTCAGCCAGTCGTTCTTCTTCTTCTGCCAGCCGGCGCATTTCCTGCAGCATCTGCTGGCTGGGTTTACCACCCTGCATCATCTGCTGATAGATTTGCTGGGTCATCATATTCATCATCATCTGTTGCTCGCTCATCTGCTGCAATTGCTGCATAAGTGACTGCATGCCACCTCCGCCACCACCCTGCTGCATATTCTGGCTGCTCTGCATCAGATCATAGATCATCATATTTATCCCTTTTTGGATATTAAGCAGATATTCGGCTACTTTGCCGGACTTGGCATCATTGATATATTGAAAAAGCTCTCTGAATTCTGCCATAGTATAATTTACATCATAAACGAATTTAGGACCCAGAGCCAGTACGATCATAGGCACGGCATAAAGTTTCTGCAGGGCAAGATTTATCCCTTCAAATTCTGCGATCAGGTCAGGTAATATTATGAAAGGGTCACGGGCATAACTGGAGCTAATGTTCTGCTGCTGGCGACTCATAAAAATAAAGCTGCGGATAGCTACATCCAATGCAGCAGCGATGTCCATTGAGCCGCTCATGCTCATCATAGAACTCATATTCTCTAAGTGCGAGCGCAATCTCTGCATTTTACTCATTGCATTTTGCTGCGATTGCTGTGCCTGGCTCATTTCCTGCTGCTGCAATTTCTGGCTGGCGGAACTGATGTCACTATCCAGGCTGTCCATCATCCCGCTTTCCATCAGGTTTTGCATTTGCTCCTGTACCTTGCTGTCCTTTTGCGGATCAAGTAGAGCCAGAGCTTCTTCCATCTGTTTCTGCAGTTCTGCCAGTTTATCCTGCTGCTGCTGTTGCTCTTCTGCCAGTTTCTCGCTGCTTTCAGAGCCTTCTTCAGTTCGCTCATTTAAATCAGACTGCATTTTTTCCATTTCTTCAGCAATTTCCAGAGCTTTCTGCATAGTCTGCTCTTTTTTGATGTCCTCCAGAAGTTTCAAGGTCTGGTCTATCTGCTGGGAGAAGTCCTCCATGGAGAATTTCATGTTTTCCATAGCTTTCTGCATCATTTCAGGGTCCATATTCTCCATGGCTTTCTGCATATCTTCCATAGCCTGTTTCATTTCATCGCTGGAGATTTCTTCCATCAGTTCCTGGATACGCTGCATCTTCTCCAGAGTTTCCTGGGAAAGAGCTTGGTTATTCTGCATTTTATCAACTAAGTCCTGATAGCTTTCTGCCATGTTTTCAACGTTTTCAGATAGCTCTTCCTGTTTCTGCATCAGGTTTTCCAGGTCTTTTTTATCTTCCCAGTCGTAATCTTCCTTTTTCATCAATTCCCGGCGTTTCTCTTCGAAGTCTTTCTGTAAAAGCTCACTGTCTTCCGAGAGTTTCTCCAGATAATTTGTTTTAGCTTCTTCTTCTGCTTCTATTTCAGCATAAATCTCCGAAATAGAAGGGAACCGGGCGATATACCTTTCACTGCGGGTAGTTTGTCCCCAGGGAGTATTATCGGTGATTTCCAGCCAGTAATTCAAGCGGTCTCCCGGGATCAGCCAGATATCATTGAGGTTAAAGATGTATTCCAGCTCAATAGCACTGCCAGTGATATCTTTCTGCACTATCAGGCTGTCTTCTGCTTCATTATTAATGTAATACTTCAATTTCAGATTTTGTAAGCCATAGTCATCAGTAGCGCGAATAGAAAGAGGCAGTAGCATATTCTGGTCTAATAGCGTATCTCTGCCGGGAGAAAGTATCACGATTTCCGGATAAGCATCAGGAATAGCAGTCATAGTTTTTTCCACGCGATCATTCATATTACCCAGAAAATCCTGTAGATTAACGCGATAAAAGCCGTTTTTTTCAAGTTCAAATTTGACTTGAAAATCACTTTTACCCTGCCTGTCCATTCGCAGCATAGCCCCATCATCAAAAACCACTAAAGCTGTATCAATAGGGTTATTTGCTTTAATAGACAGTGTAATATCTGTACCCGACAGAGCTTTCAGGTGTCCGCTGGCTTTTTGCAGCAGTTCACCTTTCATACCTGTATATGCGGGATAGTCATACTTCACGTTATATTCCTGCACTACAGGCAGGTCATATACGTCCACCTGGAAAGTATCGCTGACTGCATAGGGCGTTTTCACACAGTAGCTCAGGGAATGGTCCAGATTCTCAAAGCGTTTACGGTTCTCAAAGATCACTTCTTCCCGCCAGATTTTCTCACGTTTCCATAGCAGCCGATGTTCCACACCTGCTTCGGCATTAAGTACTTCCACCAGCAGGTCACTGCCGCGGGAAATGGCAATATTTCCGGGAATTACTTCCACAAATGCTTTGTGCTGCTCAGGCGGCAGCTTCATTTGCTGGAAATAACTAATTGAATCTGCTAAGCCCCGGCTGTCAAAGATAAAGATCATCAGTAAAGTAATTGCAATAGCTGTTGCAATCTGCCAGATAGATTTCAGGGGACTGCGGTCTGCTTTAATTTCCTGAGATTCGCTTTTCTTATCTGCCTGGAAAAGCACCAATTCAATCAATTCATTTCTCTGTTTTTCCAGATGTAATAGTTCCCAGGCATTTTGATATGTATCCTGCTTATCGTGATTATATCTGTCCAGCAGGGCAGCAGCTTCTCGGTCATTAATCCAGGCTCTCATACAGGACACAGCCATAAAAAGCAAGCCCATGATCAGTAGCACTTTCAGAGTGAATGCAGTATAGAATTGGGGTAATCTCCCTAAATTTGCCTGATACAAACCATAAAAAAGTATCTGGATGATCAGGAACAATGCTATTGCCAGAATCAGGTAACGGCTGGTTGTCACCAGGTTCTGCGATTTTCGCAGCTTAACTATTTTCTTTTCAAATTTTCGCATGTAGTCCTATTTTTTATAATTTTTGGTCCATTCAAGTTTTGGCTCTTCATAAGTGAGATTCCAGATATATTTTTCTATTTTCTCACGCAGACTGCTGTCAATCTCTCTATCCACAGGATATACTCCGGCATTGATAATTCTATCCAGCAGATGAATCGCCACTCTAATACAACTTTCGTAACCTTCTTTAGTTACATTTTTATAGTTATCACCGTCAGTGTGAATATAACGAGAAGCCTTGCCTCCGAATCTTGCCAGATTCACAGAAGGAAATTCATAAACGCTGAACGGCATGCAGTCGCTGCTGTAAATATCAAGTTTACGCTGGAACATGTAGCCGGTTTCCTTGATCAAGCCATCCACATAGCCCAGCAGGAAATCTGTACCTATCACTGCTACGGCATCTACACCGATTGCATCTCCACTCACATCTATATTTAACATTAAACCCAGTCGGGCTTTCAACTCTTCTAAATGGTCTTTCACATAGTTCTGACTGCCCAGAAGACCTAATTCCTCGCCCCCAAAAAATACCAGACGCAGATCTCGCTGCAATTTATGCTTACTGTAATATTCTGCTATCTTTAATAATGTTACGATTCCACCGCCATTATCACTGGCTCCGGGACTATGAGCCACACTGTCCAGATGACCACCTGCCAAAGTGAGAGTATTATCCAGTCCAGCTCCAGGAATATCTACAATTATATTATGCCCTTTGCTTTTCATCACAGTCTGCTTTATTTTCAGCTTCACTGTTTTATTACTGTATTTCTTTAATTTAATCGCTGTGTCATGATCCACTGTTACGGAGTGGGTATAGCCACTTTCAAAGGAAGACTGACGGTGACTCAAACTGGTCGCTTTACGAAATGGTCCCCCCACATTGATATATCCTGCCACTTCATATTCTTTAAGCAAGGTAGCTATACCGCGACTAAAACCATAGCTCATCACAATCTTGTCTTTATATCCACCACGATTGAGCTTGATCATATCAATATTATCCAGCCAGACTAATTCTCCAGAGATTGCCACGTTTTCATTTAATCCATAAGGAGTGGCTGCAAATGTGTGATCATCTATCTCTATTGCTGCTGCTCCGGGCTCAAAGCTGTTCAAACTGAATTTCTCTATTTCAGGAGTATAACCCAGTTCTTGCAAATACCGGCAGATTATCTCCACAGCTTCCTTTTCTCCAGCAGTTCCGCTTAACCTCACAAAATCTAATTCCCTGATAACTTTCATAGGATTTAACATAAGTCCTCCCTGAGAATATTTTTGTCCTTTTATTCTCCTCTTCAATATTGTCAAGAAATCGATGACATATAGAGGATGGCTGCATTTATGTCCTATAAGCCCTATAAGTCCTATACGTCCTATAAGTCCTATAGGCAGCGGTTCTTAGGCTGCCAGATAAATCTCAGATGTCGGGAAAAATAAGTTATTAAGAGAAATTAGTTTACAATGAGGAAAGACAGCAGCAAAATGCCATGCGATGTAAACAGGGGGCGTTCGATGGCAAAAGCTAATAGTTTTCTGATATTTCGGGAAGGTGGTCAGCGTTTTGGTTTGAACCTGGCGGAAGTGGAGCGAATCGAGAAATGTGTAGAAATAGAGGATATGGCAGCCAAGCCGGAATATGTGAAGGGAATATTGAACTATCATGGAGAATTAATACCAGTAATAGACCTGCGGCGGGTGTTTCAACTTAAAGAACGTGAGGAGAGCTTAAGTGATATGTTGATCATTGCCCGGACAGCACGAAGGGTATTGGCAATCTGGGCGGAAGCAGTAGAGGGTATTGTAGAAAAAAGTGGGGAAGAGATAGAAGATGCGCAGCGGTTCTTTTTAGGGTTGGATTATGTGAAGGGCATCTTTAAGTTTGCCGATAAGACGGTATTGATCAATGATTTGGATAAATTTATTTCTGACCGTGAGTTCAAAAAGCTGTATAAGGTGATAAACCAATGAATCCCGGTATGACCAGAGTAATCAACGAACCGTATTTAAGTCGGATAAAGACTTTTCTGCTGGAGAATCTGGGACTTCTATATACAGCCAAGCGAGACAACGAATTAAGCCGGAAAATCTGGGAAGTTGCAATTATGACTAAACATAAAACGGCAGAAAGTTATATTAACTGGCTGCTGAGTCCTCGGCTTAGGCGTGCTGACCTGGAATTACTGGCATCCTATATAACGATTGGGGAGACCTATTTTCTTCGAGAAGGTGAGGCATTCGATTATTTGCGTAATGAATATCTCAATAATTTTATCTATCATAACCGGAAAGCAGAAAGACGCTTGACTGTCTGGAGTGCGGGTTGTTCTTCTGGTGAAGAGGTATATTCACTGGCGGGACTAATACGTGAGATGCTGCCAGACCGTGAAAAATGGCAGGTACGGATTTTGGGAACAGATATTAACCCTTTGGTATTAGAGAAGGCAAGAGCAGGAGTATATTCCAAATGGTCTTTTCGAAAGACACCGAAGTGGTTTATGAAATATGTGGAAGAAGATGATGAAAATCGCTATCGGATTTGTGATTGCTTAAAGGAAATGGTGGAATTTCGTAGTCATAATCTGGCAACTGAACCAGCACTGTTGTCGGGAGTAAATATCATATTTTGCCGCAATGTGCTGATCTATTTTTCTCAGGAATTGATCAGAAAAATAACGGCAGGTTTTTATGATGCTCTTGTGGAAGAAGGATTATTAGTATTAAGTCCGGTAGAAGTAAGCTTAAATATTTGTGAGCGGTTCATCAGGCGATTTTATGCCGGCAGGAGTTTTTTTATCAGGAACAGCCTTTCATCTGAGCCTTTTATTCATTCCGGGATAGAACGTGCCTTACCGGAGCAAATTAAGCACAATGAGAAATCATCTCCTGTTGCATCAGCTGAGGTGGATCCAGAAAGCAGTGCAGCTGAAAAAGGATTTGAAAGATTAAGGTTTTTGTATCGGGAAGGGCTTTATCTGCGAGTAGATAATCTGATATCGCAAAGAGCAAAAACACTGCTGGAATTACCCGCAGAGTTTCAGGAGTTGTTAATTAAAAGTAAAATGAAACAGAATAAGTATGATGAGGCAGAACTGCTTTGTCAGGAAATAATTAAAGCAGAGCAATCCCAGAGCACTATCTTTTTTCTGCTGGCACTAATGCAGATCAAAAAGAAAGTCTACAAATTAGCCAGACAGACGCTGGAACATATAATAACTATGGAACCTGGCTATGTATTAGCATATTATCAGTCAGGAATACTGGCACATCAGCGGGGAGACATTAAGGAGCGGGACAGGTGTTTTGCGGAAGTAGAGCGTCTGCTTGAGAATAGCGATCAGAGGGAATTGATTGATGATTATCTGGATTTAATAGTATCGGATATTTTCAGGAAGATGAAAGAGCTGAGAGAGGAAATGTGATATGGTAAGCGAAAATCAGAAGATATTAAAGCAACGGGCAGAGTCGCTGGCAGCAGCAATACCATCTGCCGAACAAAAGGGAGTCTGCATACCGGTACTCACTTTTTTCCTGGCAGATGAGAAATATGGTCTGGAAGCAGAATATGTTGACAGAGTGATTGCCTTAAAACGATTTACAGATATACCCTGTACACCGGATTATATATTGGGTATGATTAATGTGCAGGGCGAAATATTGGCTGTATTGGATATTAAGAAGCTTTTTCGTTTGCCGGATAAGGGGATCACTAATCTGAACCGGGTGATCGTCGTAGGATATGAGGGTATAAAATTTGGAATATTATGCGATGAAGTGGCAGGTAGGGAAGAAGTGCCGGAGAACGAAATGCAGGCAAAACTGCCAAATATTGCCGGAATCAAGTCAGCTTTGATTAGAGGTGTAACCAAAGACAGGCTGATAATCATTAATACCCTGGAGTTTTTTAAAGATAAAAGAATAATAATAGATGAGAAGGTCTAAGGAACTTCCAAAGGAGGAATTAAAGTGAAGAATTTAAAGATTGGAACTAAGATAGGATTAGGATTTGGGATAATTTTTGTTTTATTAGCAATATTGAGTATTGTGACTCTTGGTAACGTGAAACAAATGGATCGCAATGCAGACGAGACATTTTCCACTATGTCAGTATTAGGTGATCTGAATTTATTTGAAGGACATATCACAAATGCAGAGACGGGTCAGCGAGGTTATCTGGTTACTGGAAATGAGAAGTATCTGGAGCCTTATATTCATGCTTCTGAGCATGTAGAAGAGCATTTACTGGAATTGAAACTAAAATTTCAGGGTCACCAAGAGCAGGAACGTTTATTAGATCAGTTGGAGACACTGGCTCGATCAAAGATGGCTGATATGGCATATACGATCGGGATTGTTGAGAGTGATGGGATTGAGGCTGCCAGGCAGCATATGAGTAAAGGTGAAGGCAAACATATCATGGATGAGTTTCGCAGTGTGATTGGTGAGATTAGAGCAGAAGAAGAAAAGCATCTAGAGTACAATCTACGGCATGTGGAACAGAGGAGCGTGAGAACAAGAAGGATAATTCTCTTGATAGGCGGTCTTAGCCTGCTCATAATAATTTTGTTAACTTATTATTTCATCCTCACAATTGCCCAGCCCCTGCAACGGGCTACAGCCGCTTCTGAGAAAATTGCAGAAGGCGATTTAAACGTTGAATTGGCAGAGTCAAAACGAAGTGATGAAGTAGGAATGCTTATTAAGTCTTTGATAACTATGAAAAAAGTATTGCATAAACAGATATCTGAGATAAAGGAAGGTGTGGGTGTATTATCATCATCTTCAAGTGAGATCATGAGTGGTGTTTCGCAACTGGCAGCCAGTGCCACACAGACTGCTACTGCCATAGGTGAAACTACTACCACGATCGAAGAAGTGAAGCAGACTGCGGAAGTTTCTAATTCTAAAGCAAATGAAGTATCTGCTGATGGCAAAAAGAATGCCCGGATTTCCGAAGAGGGCAGAAAAGCTGTGATTGAGACCGCAGAGAGTATGGCAATTATCAAACAAAAGATGGATTCGATAGCTAATGTAGTACTTAGTTTGAGTGAATTGAGCCATACAATTGGTGAGATAACGGCTACCGTAAATGATCTGGCAGAACAGTCTAATATTCTGGCTGTAAATGCCGCAATTGAAGCTGCCAAAGCCGGAGATCAGGGTCGGGGCTTTGCTGTGGTCGCCCAGGAGATCAAACATTTGTCAAATCGCTCTAAGGAAGCTACTTCTGAAGTGCGTGGTATTTTAAATGAAGTACAGAAATCAATCAATAAAGTTGTGATGTCCACCGAAGATGGCAGTAGAGTGGTAGCTACCGGAATGGATTTAACTAAAGCAACCCGGGAAGCAATCGAGCTGCTTTCTGAAAGTGTAATTCGTGCCGCCCAGGCATCTGTACAGATAGCCTCTTCCAGCCAGCAGCAATTGATTGGTATGGATCAGGTGGTTATAGCTATGGAAAATATACGCGAATCAAGCTCTCAGATTGCTGCTACTACTCAGCAGACGAACACCTCAGTTAATGATCTGCATCATCTGGGTGAGCGGTTGCAGAATTTGATAGATTTCTATAAGGTGAGTAAATGAGCGAAAAGGATGAATTCCTGCAGCGGATAATTGCTGCTTTCGAAATTGAAGCAGAAGAGATATTAGAGACAATGACTACCAGTCTATTGGCTCTGGAGAAAGCAGATTCTGAGGCAGAGCGGCTGGAATTGCTGGAATTGATCTACCGGCAGGCACATACCCTGAAGGGAGCATCACGTGCGGTCGACATTCTGGAAGTGGAAACGGTTTGCCAGGAGCTGGAAACAGTTTTTTCTATTTTGAAATCAGGTGAACGGCATTTGAATGCGGAAGGAGTGGACCTGCTGCTTCGTTCCATTGATCTTATTCGTAAGATTCTGGCAGTCAGGATCGGTGGAGATAGCAGCGTTAGCTATAATGTTATCAGTATTGTAAGTAGTCTCAAAAGCCTGCTGATTAAGCTTTCAAATGGCTCTAATAGTGCATCTGAAGATGCTGCTGTGCCTGTAATCGATGAGGAAATGTATGAGCATGAACCCGTAACAGCAGGGATGACATCTCTTCCAAAAATAGTAAGTCAGCAGACTTTTGCGGATGATAACTGGAAACAGGAAGACAGAGAAACCATACGTGTTTCAATCAGTAAACTCGATAAATTGCTTATGCAGCTGGAAGAGATGCTGGCAGTTAAATTAAGCACAATTCAGATGAAAAAGCAGTTACAGGTAATGCTGAAACACTTTGCCAGATGGAGAACAGGAGCTTCGGAGATAATACCCAGCGTAAACCTGCTGCGTGAAATTAAAGGTCAGAAATCAGAAAATTGCTGCTCGCAGATGGAGTACAAGGCATTGCAAAAAACACTGAGATTTTTACATTGGGGCGATACTCTGGCAAAAAAGACCGAAGCGGATTTAGCCCGGATGCTTAAATTCTGGGAAGATGAAAGTGAAGCTATTAATCTGCAGGTGGATACTTTATTGTGGGATACAAAAAAGATTATGATGGTGCCTTTTTCGGAAGTGCTGGAATTGTTTCCTAAAATTGTGCGGGACTTATCACGGGAAAATGGCAAGTCTGTGAAACTGATCATTCGCGGAGAAGCAATTGAAATAGACCGTAGAATCCTGGAACGGTTAAAAAACCCCCTTATACACCTTCTGAGAAATTCTATCGATCATGGCATAGAAAAGCCTGCAGAACGTAAACGAAAGCAAAAAGATGAGATGGGGGTGATCAGTATCAATCTGGAGCGTTCGCATAAGAAACGAATTCGCTTTACGATCGAAGATGACGGGGCAGGTATAAATCTTAAGAAACTCAAGATGGCTGTTCAAGCCCAGGGTACAATCCAAAATCAGGATCTGGAAGCTGAAGACAAACTTATTCAGTATATCTACAGATCCGGCATCTCTACCAGTGATACAGTTAATGAGATATCCGGCAGGGGATTGGGACTGGCGATCATGAAACGCAGTATCGATGATCTGGAGGGTACTATAGAGGTGAAAACAGAAAAGGACAAGGGCACCAGGTTTGTGATAGAATTACCGGTTTCACTTGTAACTTTTCGCGGGATTATTGTGCATGCCGGAGATGGTGAATATGTGATTCCTACTACACGCATCGACCGGGTTTTACTGATAAAAAAAGAAGATATTAAAACTATTGAGAATAAGTCTATTATCTATTATGAGCGGGAGCTTGTACCTTTGGCATGTTTAGAAAGCATCTTAGAGAAAGGCTTCTCTCCCCCCAAATCTGACCGCTTACTGGTGATGCTGATCAATGATGAAGGCAGGCAGATTGCCATCAGGATCGATGGCATCGAAGAAGAACAGGAAATACTCGTTAAAAGCTTTAATCCTCACTTGAAAAGTATTAGAAATATTGCTGGTGCCACTATTCTGGGTTCTGGCAAAATTGTGCCTATCCTGAATCCCCAGGATATGGTTAACACCGTCTTTAAGAAAAAATGACTATCCGGCTGTCTCCGTAAAACTTGACAATAAGATTACTCGGTGGAAATTTGCTATCAAATATTCAATGGAGGTCTATTAATGAAACATTATGAAACGATAAGTTTCTTTGAATTTCAGAAGCAATATT